>DATIVW010000353.1:0-7712 GCA_035465595.1 Rhizomicrobium sp.
CCCAAATCGAACGCGGTCTATACCGCGCTTGGCGCGGCCAGGCGCGCGGCGCAGGAGCACGGTTCGCTGATGCCGCCGGCGCATATCCTCAACGCGCCGACCAAGCTGATGAAAAATCTCGGCTACGGCAAAGGCTACGAATACGACCACGAAGCCGAAGAAGGGTTCTCCGGTCAGAACTATTTCCCGGAAGCCATGGAGCGGCAGTCCTTCTATCAGCCCCGCGATGTGGGCTTCGAACGCGAGGTGCAGAAACGCCTCGATTACTGGGCAAAACTCCGCGCCAAGCGGGTGCAAAAAGAGGAATAGCCCGGCGGAATCTGTTATATCCCCGCCAGATAAACAGCGGTTCCAACCATGACTCCCATGATACTTCTGGCCGTCGGCGTCGGCGGCGGCCTCGGTGCGCTTCTTCGCTATTTCGTCGCCGGCGCGATCCAGTCCGCGGCCTGGCCGGGATATCCCTGGGGCATCTTCGTGGTGAACATCACGGGCGGCTTCGTGATGGGCCTCATCGTCGAATTGTCGGCGCTCAGGATCAACCTCACGCCGGAAATGCGCGCTTTCCTCACGACCGGCATTCTTGGCGGCTACACAACTTTCTCGACGTTCTCGCTCGACAGCGTGCTGCTGATCGAACGTGGGAACTATGGCAGTGCCGCGTTTTACATCGTCGGCTCGACGCTGTTGTCGATCCTGGCGCTGTTCGCGGGCCTCTGGATTGTGCGGGCTGCCTGATGGCCAAGACCGTCCACGTTTCCAAAGACGACAACGACGTCCGCGTGGACCGCTGGTTCAAGCGTCACTATCCGGCGCTGGGCCACATCCAGCTGGAGAAGCTCCTGCGCAAGGGCGAGATCCGCGTGGACGGCAAGCGTGCCAAGGCGAACGAACGCCTGTCCACAGGCCAAGCGCTTCGCCTGCCGCCGCAATTGGAAACCATCCACAGCCGCGCCGCGGAACAGCGGGCGAAAGCGCCCACAAATCGTCCACAGGTGGTGAGAGAGGACGACAAAACGCTGGAGGACGCCATCATCTACATGGACTCCTCCGTCATCGTGCTCAACAAGCCGTCCGGCTTGGCCACGCAGGGCGGTTCCGGCCTGACGAAGCATGTGGACGGCATGCTTGGTGCGCTGATGTTCGAAAAGCAGCAGCGCCCCAAGCTGGTGCATCGCCTGGACCGCGATACCTCGGGTGTGCTCGTCGTCGCGCGTACCACGTCCGTCGCCGCCATGCTGTCGGAGTCGCTCGCCAAGCGCGACGCGCAGAAGATCTATTGGGCGCTGGTGAAGGGCGTGCCGAAGCAGAAGCGCGGCACGATCAAGCTGGCGCTGGCGAAAGAGGGCGGCCACGGCCCGCATGGCCGCGACGAGCGCGTCGTCGGCAAGGACATCAATGCCGAAGACGCCAAATACGCGCTCACCGATTACGTCGTCGTCGACCAGGCGGGCGAGGAATATGCCTGGGTCGCCGCCAAGCCGCTGACCGGGCGCACGCACCAGATCCGCGTGCATCTGGCGTCGCTCGGAACGCCGATCGTCGGCGATTTCAAATACGGCGCGGCCGCGTCGCGCGGCAAGGGCGAGATCGCGGACCGCCTGCATCTTCACGCGCGCTCCATCGACATCGAGCATCCCGGTGAAGGCCGCCTGCAGGTGACCGCCCCCTTGCCGCCACACATGGAGAAGTCGTGGAAGTTTCTCGGCTTCAACGAAACGGATGCGCGCGATCTGTTCGCGAAGCCCAAGCCGAAACGGAAATGAAGCGCTTCTACAAAGACGTCTCGGTGAGGGAAGAGGGCGGCGCATGGCGTGTGCTGCTGGACGGCCGCACCTTGAAGACGCAGGCGCGCAACACCGTGGAGCTTCCGAACAAGGAACTCGCGGAAGCGATTGCGCAGGAATGGCGCGCGCAGGGCGAGAACATCGATCCACCGTCCATGCATCTCACGCGGCTGGCATTCGGCGCCATCGATGGCGTGAAAGCTGATCGCGCGAAGGTCGCGGATCACGCGCTCTCGTTCGGCCGCACCGACCTTCTCTCCTATCGTGCCAATACGCCGCAGGAACTGGTTGCGCGACAGGCGACGGCGTGGGACCCGCTGCTGGATTGGGCAGCGGAGCGCCACGGGGCAAAGCTCTCGGTGACTTCCGGCATCGGTCACGTCGCGCAAGAAGATGAAGCCATTGCCGCGTTCGAACAGGCCATCGCCGCGCGGGACGACTACGCGCTCGCCGCGCTGCATGCCGCCACCACGCTCACCGGCTCGCTTGTGCTGGCGCTGGCCCTGGCGGATCGACGTCTGGATGCCGCGGAGGCGTTCGCCGCGGCCACCGTGGACGAGAGCTTCCAGGCCGAAAAATGGGGCCTGGATTTCGAAGCCGAACAGCGCCTGAAGCGCCATTCCGACGAGCTTGCCGCAGCGGAGCGTTTCCTGCGCCTCTTGTCTTGACCGGCCCGCCTAACCCCCACAATCTCCAGCCCGATTTGCCTTTCTTCCGCGAGCGCTTCCCAATGAAACACATCATCACCGAACTCGAAAAACGCCGTGAACGCGCCCGCGCCGGCGGCGGCGAAAAGCGTATCGAAGCGCAGCACGCTCGCGGCAAGCTCACGGCCCGCGAGCGCATCGAGCTTCTGCTCGACCCCAACTCCTTCGAGGAGTTCGACATGTTCGTGGAGCACCGGAACACCGATTTCGGCGCCGACAAGAACATAATTCCCGGCGACGGCGTGGTCACGGGCTGGGGCACGATCAACGGCCGCATGGTCTATGTGTACGCCAAGGACTTCACGGTGTTCGGCGGCTCGCTGTCGGAAACCCATGCGCAGAAGATCTGCAAGATCCAGGACATGGCGATGCAGAACGGCGCGCCGGTCATCGGCCTGCTTGATGCGGGCGGTGCGCGCATCCAGGAAGGCGTCGCCTCGCTTGCCGGCTACGGCGAAGTGTTCAAGCGCAACGTGCTGGCGTCCGGCGTGGTGCCGCAGATCAGCGTGATCATGGGGCCGTGCGCGGGTGGTGACGTTTATTCGCCCGCGATGACGGACTTCATCTTCATGGTGAAGGACACCTCCTACATGTTCATCACCGGTCCGGATGTGGTGAAGACGGTGACGCAGGAAGACGTGACGCCGGAGCAGCTGGGTGGCGCGAAGGTTCACAGCACCAAGTCCGCGGTCGCCGACGGCGCGTTCGAGAACGACGTTATCGCCATCGAGGAGATTCGCCGCCTCTACGATTTCCTGCCGCTCAACAATCGCGAAAAGCCGCCACACTGGCCGACGGATGACGAGCCGCAACGCGCCGAGATGAGCCTCGACACGCTGGTGCCGGAAAATCCCAACAAGCCTTACGACATGAAAGAGCTGATCACGAAGGTCGCGGACGAAGGCGACTTCTTCGAGATCGGCGAGGCTTTCGCGAAGAACATCATCACCGGCTTTGGCCGCATCGAAGGCACAAGCGTCGGCTTTGTCGCCAACCAGCCGATGGTGCTGGCCGGTGTGCTGGATAACGACGCTTCCCGCAAGGCCGCGCGCTTCGTGCGCTTCTGCGATTGCTTCAACATCCCGATCGTCACTTTCGTGGATGTGCCGGGCTTTTTGCCGGGCACCGCGCAGGAGCACACCGGCATCATCAAGCACGGCGCGAAGCTTCTTTTCGCCTATACCGAGGCCACATGCCCGAAGGTCACGGTCATCACGCGCAAGGCCTATGGCGGCGCCTATGACGTGATGGCCTCCAAGCACATGCGCGCGGACGTGAACTATGCGTGGCCCAGCGCGCAGATTGCGGTGATGGGCGCGAAGGGCGCGGTGGAGATCATCTTCCGCCAGGATATCGGCAACAAGGACGCCATCGCCGAACGCACCAAGGAATATGAAGACCGCTTCCTCAATCCGTTCGTCGCCGCCTCACGCGGCTATATCGACGATGTGATCCGCCCGCATTCCACGCGCTGGCGCATCGCCCGCGCGCTGCGGATGCTGAAGAACAAACAGGTCCCGCAGATCTGGAAGAAGCACGACAACATTCCGCTGTGACATTTGTGGGCTGCTGAAGTTCCGCGGAAGGAACTATCGGAACGCGCAGGCCGTATCGAGCATTTTATCCCCGCCCGGAAGATCGGGAGGAGAAGATGCATTCGAGAACAGCGTTGGCGTTTGCATTAACAACAAGCCTGTCGCTCGCGGCCTGCGGCACGACGCCCGGCGATCGCGCAGTATCGGGCGGATTGCTGGGTGCCGGAACCGGTGCGGTGATCGGATCGCTTGCAGGCCATGTCGGCCAGGGCGCCTTGATCGGCGGTCTCGGGGGTGCGCTTCTGGGCGCCGTCACAAGCCCAAATGATCTCTACATGGGCGAACCGCCCTGGCATGAGCATCACGCCCACTATCATCATCGTCATGTAAGGAATTGCCGGACCACCCGGACGACCGACACGACCACAACGGTCTGCCGCCGCTAGTGGGGAACGTCCTCGGCGGCCGCTCAACGATGCCCGAACGGTCCGCCTTCATGGATGCCGCTGTTTGAATCGCAGCCGGGCGTGCTGGGTGTGGTCGCCATAGCCGACGGGGTGGCCGGCTTCGCACAGGCCTGCGAAGGATTGTTTTCGGGAAGGACTGGCGGCGGAATCTGCTTTGCGTTCGCGGGTGTCGCGGTTTTCCTGGTTGTCTTCGTTGACGGCAAGGTCTTTGTCGGCGTCGGCGCGGTCGCGGGCTTCGGGCACTTCGCCATGTTCATGTGGGCCTCGCCCGGTTGCGGCTGCGTGCATTGCGCATCGTTCAGATCGCTCTTGGGATTGGTCGTCGCAGGCGAGGTGGGCTTCGTCACCGTGGGGCTCGTTTGTGCATAGGCGACAGGCGACAGCGAAAGAGCGGCGACGGCAATTCCGGCAAGCAATATCGAGCGTTTCACGAATCTTCTCCCGAAAGACCTCAGGAACGAAACTCGCGAAGCGTGCTTTGGTGCCGCTCCAGGGAACTTTCAGCGCTATTTGCTGCCGGCGTAGGCGGTGACTTCCATCTCCACGCGCCCATTCATCGCAAGCGCGGCCACGCCCAGCGCTGAGCGTGTGGGCAGGCGGTCTTGCTTGAAATACTCGACATAGATCTTGTTGAACGCCGGCCACTCCTTCATGTCGGCAAGGAAGACCTGGCATTTGAACACGTCGTCGAAGGAGAGGCCGTTCTGCTCGAGCGTGCGGGCGATATTCTCGAACATCTGGCGCGTCTCCGCTTCGATGCCGCCTTTCGCAAGCTCCATCTTGCCCGGAATGTTCCCCATGGCGCCGCTGAGATAGAGCACATCGCCCACGCGCACCGCGTCTGAGAACGGAAGCCCTGCGTCGATCGTGCCCCGCGAGCGGATGAATTTGAGCATCGAACATCTCCCACCGGAATTTCGTATCAAATTGTCGCGCCAGGCCCAGTCTCGCAAGTGGCCCGGTCACATGCCTGTCATGAATATTGCGCGGTTGCTCTGGGTGCCTAGGATGCGCCCCTCGAAAAGGGGAGACACATGCGTTTCATGGGTATGAGGAACATTCTGCTGGCAACCGCTGCGCTCGCGATTGCACCCGCTTTCGCCGCGCAATATCCCGGCCACCCGGTCACCACGCCGGAGATCACCGCCGCCGATCTGTCCGCACGCGACAAGGCGATCTCGGACGATGCTTTCGAGGGCCGCGGCCCAGGCACCGTCAATGGCGAGGCGGCAGCACAGTGGATCGCAGACGAGTTGAAGCGCATCGGCGTCGCGCCGGCCAACCACGGCAGCTATTTCCAGGACGTTCCGGCGGTGAACATCACGCTGGACCGGACCAAATCTTCCCTGCGGTTCGATACGCCGAAGGGCGCGATCACGCCGCCGTTCCCCGACAAGACGACATACTGGACGCCGCAATTCGCCAGCGACGAGGTCAAGGTCGACAAGTCGCCGCTTGTGTTCGTGGGCTATGGCGTCGTGGCGCCCGAATATCACTGGAACGACTATGCGGGCATCGACGTGAAGGGAAAGACCGTCGTCATCCTGATCAACGATCCGAGCGGGGAGGACAAGAACCCCGATCCCAAGTTCTTCAAGGGCAAAGCGATGACCTATTACGGCCGCTGGACCTACAAATATGAAGAAGCGGCGCGCCACGGCGCAGCGGCGGCGATCATCGTCCACGAGACCTATCCGGCGGCGTATGGCTGGCAGGTGGTCCGCAATTCCAACTCCGGCGCGAAGTCGTGGCTGGCGGCTGCTGACAAGGACATGAGCATGGTGCCGATCCAGGGATGGATCACGCTCGACACCGCGCAGGATCTCTTCAAGCGCGCCGGGTTGAATTACGAGGCTGAAAAAGCCGCCGCCAACAAGCCGGGCTTCAAGGCTGTTCCGATGACAGGCGAAACCCTGACCGTGGACGCCCATTCGACGATCAAGCACCTGAACACGCGCAACGTTGCCGGCATCATCCCCGGCTCCGCGCATCCCGACGATGTGCTGATCTACTCCGCGCACTGGGATCATCTGGGCGTCAAGCCGGACGTGGCGGGGCCGGACAAGATCTACAATGGCGCAGTCGACAACGGCATGGGCGTCTCGTCTGTGCTGGAGCTGGCCGAGAAGTTCAAGAACCAGCCGCCCGCCAAGCGCTCCATCGGTTTCCTGTTCTGGACGATGGAAGAGCAGAATCTGCTCGGCTCCGAATATTTCGCCGAGCATCCGCTCTGGCCGAAGGACCATATCGTCGGCGTGATCAACACCGATGCCAACGGCCCGCAGCCTGTCGCGCACGACATGTCGCTTCCCGGCAACGGGCAGTCGCATCTGGAGGACTACCTGGCGAAGGCGCTGAAGGCGCAGGGCCGGGTGGTTTCGCCCGATCCGCAGCCGGAGAAAGGCGGCTTCTTCCGTTCCGATCATTTCAGCCTCGCCAAGCAGGGCATCCCGGCGATCAGCCCCGGCGGCGGAGAGGACCTCGTTGTCGGAGGTCCTGCCGCGGGAAGGAAGCTGGCGGACGATTACACGGACCACCGCTATCACCAGCCCAACGACGAATGGAAAGCGAACTGGGATCTCTCGGGTCCGCTGCTCGACCTCAAGGCCATCTATGCGACGGGCGTCGACCTCGCCAATTCCGATGTGTGGCCGGGCTGGTACGACGGCAGCGAGTTCAAGGCCGCCCGCGACAAGGCGATGGCGGGCAAGAAGCAGAACTGACGATGTGGCGTCGGCGGCCGGTCAGCAAGGCCGGTCGCCGATGATCGTCACGCGCTCCATGCGTCGCAGAGCCGGCCAGTAGTCCGAAACTGCGTAGTGCTGGCTGGCGCGATTGTCCCAGAATGCGATGGAATTCTTCTGCCAGCGGAACCGGCACTGGTATTCCGGGATCGCCGCCTGCGCATAGAGATGCTTGAGCAGCGCATCGGAATCCTCGCGCTCCATGCCGACGATGTATTGCGTGAAGGCCGCGTTGACGTAGAGCGCCTTCCGCCTGGTTTCCGGATGGGTGCGCACGATCGGATGTTCGACCGATGGATATTTCTCGTTGAAGGCCTCGATCTGCTCTTCGCTGAGGCCGCGCTTGCGCATGCCGGCGCGGAAATGCGCAAAGTCATGCAGCGCCTTCCGGCCTTCGATCTTTTCCTTCACCTCGTCGGTCAGCCCTTCATAGGCCGCGTACATGTCGGCGAACAACGTGTCTCCGCCGACA
>DATIVW010000354.1:0-5240 GCA_035465595.1 Rhizomicrobium sp.
CGACTGGCTGGACTACAACGGATTCTCCGTCGTCACCAAGCCGCTGAAGGAGTTCACCGACGCGCAGGGGCGCCGCCGCGTGAAGGGCAACATGGACATCGAGCTTGCCATCGACGTGATGGAGATGGCCGATCAGGTGGACCACATCGTGATCTTCTCCGGCGACGGCGATTTCCGCCGCCTCGTCGAGGCCGCCCAGCGCAAGGGCCGGCGCGTGAGCGTGGTATCCACGATCCGCTCCCAGCCGCCCATGGTGTCCGATGAACTGCGCCGCCAGGCCGACAATTTCATCGAGCTGGACGAGCTCAAGCCCATGATCGCGCGCGAAGGTGGCCCGCGCGCGACCAACATGCGCGACCATGAGCATCACCACCCTACCTACGCGCAGAGCGCGTGATCTGCGGCCCTCTTGTGGGACGGCCCAACCCCGCGTAGCGGTTCATCGGGAAGGTCGTCCATGCCACATGTGAAATCCGATCCGGGCGAGCCGCCGCACGATTGTCCGCTGTGTCCGCGGCTCGTCTCGTTCCGCAAGAACAACCGCGGCAAATTTCCGGACTATTTCAACGATCCGGTGCCGACCTTCGCCGCGCCGCATGATGTGCGCCTGCTGATCGTGGGTCTCGCGCCGGGGCTGCATGGTGCGAACCGCACCGGCCGCCCCTTCACCGGCGACTATGCCGGCGATCTGCTCTATCCGACCTTGCTGAAACATGGCCTCGCACGCGGCGAATATGGTAAGCGCGCCGACGATGGATTGCAGCTCGTCGATTGCGCGATCTCCAACGCCGTGCGCTGCGTGCCGCCGGAGAACAAGCCGCTGCCGGTGGAGATCAACACCTGCCGGCAGTTCCTCAGCGGCCGGATCGCGTCATTTCCGCAACTGCGCGCGATCCTGGCGCTCGGCAAGATCGCGCATGACAGCGTCTGCAAGGCCCTGGGCGCGAAGCTCAGCGCGCATCCGTTCAAGCACGGCAAGCGCCACCAGATCGGCAAGATATCGCTGGTATCGAGCTATCACTGCTCCCGCTACAACACCAACACCGGCGTCCTCACGCCCGAAATGTTCGACGCCGCGGTAAGGGAAGCCAGGATCGCCGCGATGCCGCAGATCTGATCCGCGCGCATTTTTCCTCTTGATCTTGCCGGGCGGATTGGGCTTTTCGCAGCCCTCGCGTTTTTGCGCCCCCCTGTCATGGAACCTTCAAATCGTGTTTGAGATCGTAGCCTTTGAAACCTTGAGTGCACTCCAGCGGAACCAAGCGGCGGATATTCTCCATCGCGCCCTCGCCCACATGAAATCCGCCTATTCACCCGATGAAGCGGCGGAAGAAGTGGCGAAATACGAAGACGAAGACCGCAATGCCTTCGCCGCGCTGGAGAATGGCAGGGTCGTCGGCTGGATCGGGGTGATCTTCTCCTATGATCACGCGTGGGAATTGCACCCGCTGGTCGTCGACCCCACGCACCAGAAATCGGGCGTCGGCACGGCGCTGCTGGCGCATCTTGAAGACTATGCGCGCAAGGATGACGTGCTCACGCTCTATCTCGGCACCGATGACGACTATGGCGGCACCAATCTTTCGGGCATCGATCTGTTTCCCGATCCTCTGGCGAAGCTGGCGGCGATCCAGCCGGTGAAAGGTCACCCATTCACCTTCTATCGCAAGCTCGGCTTCTCGATCGCGGGCGTCATTCCGGACGGCAACGGTTTCGGCCAGCCGGACATCATGATGGCCAAAAGGATCGTCTAGCCCTTGTTGCGCATCAGCCGCGCCTTGTCGCGCTGCCAGTCGCGCTGCTTCTCGGTCTCGCGCTTGTCGTGCAGCTTCTTGCCCTTGGCGATGCCGAGCTCCAGCTTGGCCCTGCCCTTGGCGTTGAAATAAAGGCGCAGCGGGATCAGCGTCATGCCTTCCCGCTGGATCGCGGCGGCCAGTCTCGCGGCTTCGCGCTTGTGCACCAGGATCTTGCGGTCGCGCTTGGGCTCGTGATTGAAGCGGCTCGCCTCGGTGTATTCGGGGATATAGGCATTGATGAGATAGAGCTCGCCATCCTTCGCCGTTGCGTAGGACTCGGAAATCGTGGACTTGCCGCCGCGCAGCGACTTCACCTCGGAACCGGACAGCATGATCCCGGCTTCCAGCGTATCGTCGATCGAATAGGCGTAGCGGGCCTTGCGGTTGTCGGCGACGATCTTGGTGCCGTCGTCCTTTTTCTTCGCCATTACAAAAGCCCGGCAGACTGCATCGCCGCTTTCACCTTCACCCGTGCCCCGTCGGTTGCCGGCATCATGGGCAGGCGCACCTCGTCGCTCGACATGCCCAGCAGCGACGCTGCGTACTTGACCGGCGCCGGGCTGGGTTCGCAGAACATCGCATCATGCAGCGGCATGAGCTGATCCTGGATCTTCAGCGCCGTGTCGAACGCGCCCTGCAAGCAGGCATCCTGGAACTGGCTGCAAAGCTTCGGCGCCACATTGGCCGTCACCGAGATGCAGCCATGCCCGCCATGCGCCATGTAACCGAGCGCGGTGCCGTCCTCGCCGGAGATCAGCCGCCAGTTCTTGCCGCAGGCCAGCCGTTCGCGCGACGGCCGCATCAGGTTCGCGGTCGCATCCTTCACGCCGACGACGTTGTCCAGCTTGGACAGCCGCGCCATCGTCTCGACGGAAATCTCCACGATCGCCCGGCCGGGGATATTGTAGACCAGGATCGGAATGTCGACGGCCTCCGCGATGGTCGCGTAATGCCGGTAGAGCCCTTCCTGCGACGGCTTGTTGTAATAGCCGGTGACGGAAAGCACCGCGTCCGCGCCGACCGACTTGGCGTGGCGCGTCAGCATCAGCGCCTCTTGCGTCGAGTTGGACCCCGCGCCCGCGATCACCGGCACGCGGCCATTGGCTTCCTCAACGCAGATCTGCACCACGCGCATGTGCTCTTCATGTGACAGCGTCGGTGATTCGCCGGTCGTTCCGCAGGGAACAAGGCCGTGTGAACCTTCCGCAATCTGCCAAGCCACGAGCTTGCGAAACGCAGCCTCGTCCACCTTTCCACCCTTCATGGGCGTAATCAGTGCCGGAATTGAACCTCTGATCCGTTCGCGCACGTCGCGCATCGACACACCTGGAAAACAACCGGCGTCAAAATACCGCCCTGCAACCGCGCGCTGCAAGGCATGATCTCTGGCATGGCCGTTGTGCCGCCCTTATGCTTTTGTCGTCGGGCCCGTACCTGGATTTCACCATGACTTCGCTTCGCGCCGCCTTGCTGACGGGATCCATATTGGCGGCCGGCGCCGTTGCGGCCCTCGGACAGACACAACCCGCCCGCCCCCTTCCGCCTGGCCTCACCCAGCAGGGTGGCGTGGTGATGATGCAGCCGATCTCCGATTCCGACGCCGGCCCCAGCATCAGCACCGAACGCCGGGCGAGCCTCGTGCCGATCCTCAGCGCGGCCGACCACGACGTTTACAGCCGCGCCTTCGACGCAGCGGAACGTGGCGACTGGATCGCCGCCAAGGGGCTGGCGTCGCAAGGCCATGATGCGACCGCCAACAAGCTGATCCAGTGGCGCTATTTGCTGGACAAGAACAGCGGCGCGACGTTTCCGGAAATCAGCGGCTTCCTGATCAACAATCCGGACTGGCCGGCACGGGACACCCTCTACGCCCGGGCGGAGAAGGCCATCTCGCCGAACACAGCGCCGCAATCCGTCGTGGCCTTCTTCGGCAGCCACGATCCGGTGACGGGCCTGGGCGAAGTGCGTTTCGGCGAGGCGCTTATCGCGACCGGCAATGCCGTGCGCGGCAGGAAGATGATCCAGCAGGGCTGGATCGACGGCAGCTTCGATCCCAACGACGAAGCCGACATCATCGCCCGGCATGGCGATATCCTCACCTCGGACATCGATGCCCAGCGCATAGACCATCTGCTGCTGCGCAACGAGGTGACCGCTGCGCGGCGCGAACTGTCGCGCGTGGCGCCCGACACGCAGCGCATCGCGCAGGTGCGGCTGGTACTGAAGACCGATCCCGCCGGCGGCCTGCGGGCCGCGGACGATCTGCCAGCCAGCCTCGCAAACGATCCGGGCCTTGTGTTCGACAAGGTGCGGGCCTTCCGCCGCCAGAACGATCTGGATGAGATCGCCGCGCTGCTGCAGCGCGCGCCGGTGCGCCAAATCGCGGCCGCCGGACCGACAAGCTGGTGGGCCGAACTGAACCTGGCCTCCCGCAACGCGCTGCAGGTGAAGAATTATCGAGCGGCCTACCAGATCGCGGCCAATACCGGCCTGACGCCGGACACGACGTCCAACAAGGGCATCGAATATTCCGAAGACCAGTTTCTGGCCGGATGGATCGCGCTCCGCTTCCTCAACCAGCCGTCCACCGCGCTGACGCATTTCCACGCGCTTGCCCGCGCCGTGGCGCGTCCGATCAGCAAGGCGCGGGCCTATTACTGGGTGGGTCGCGCGTGGGAAGCCTCGGGCGACCTGACGAACGCCGCTACCGCCTATCACACGGCCACGGCCGCGCCCGAGACCTTCTACGGTCAGCTTGCGCTCGCCAGGATCGACTCCACGCCGCATCTGGCGCTTGTGGAAACCGCCGCCGCTCCTGCCACGGCGGCGTATGAGGGCGATCAGCTCAGCGCGGCCATTCGTATTCTGGCCGATCTCGGTCAGGAAAGCCTGCTGCGCATCTTCGCGGTGCAGGACGAGACCGTCTACAACGAACCGGGCCACATCAAGGCGCTCTGCTCGGATCTGGTGAAGATGGGTTTCCGCGAGATCGCCGTGCGCGTCGCCAAGCAGGCGAGCTATGACGGCATCTATTTCTGGAACTATCTCTACCCGACAACGTCGGTGCCCGCCTATCTCGGCAATGGCATGGGACCGGAACCTGCCCTCGTCCACGGCATCATCCGGCAGGAGACGGAATTCGATCCGACGGCGGTCAGCGCGCCCGGCGCGCGCGGATTGATGCAGGTAATGCCCTCATCGGGGCGCGTTGCCGCGCAGCAGGCGGGCCTGCCCTTCCGGCCGAACGATCTGACCACCGACACGACGTACAACATGCAGCTGGGCATGACCGAGCTGGGCAATCGCATATCCGACTACAACGGTTCGCTGGTACTGGCGGCGGCGGCGTACAATGCCGGCCCGGGCAATGTGAGCAAATGGATGGATACCTATGGCGATCCGCGCAGCCCGACAACGGACCCGATCGACTGGATCGAATCCATC
>DATIVW010000355.1:0-3718 GCA_035465595.1 Rhizomicrobium sp.
CACCCGCTGGTGGGCAGCATGCTGACGGTGCTCTAGACCGCGAGGATGACGGAAAGGCCGAAGAGGCCGATGATGAAGCTCCAATAGGCGCTTAACGCGGCGGCGAGCCAGAACGCCAACGCGGAACAAGCCTTCTTGCGCCAGGACCGGGCGGCGTTGTCGAACAACACGCTCGGTCCGGCCACGACCATCACGATGTAATAGGCGGCTTTCTTGCCGCTGGTCTCGGCCTTGGGCGCGATCAGCCGGTAGAGGTTCGCGACGATGCCGGAGACGGCAAAGCCGCCCGTCATCGCAAAGAGAAAGACTTCAAGATTGTGCACCGGAACCACCGCATTCGCGTCTCGGAGCGGTCAGTTGCAGCGTCCGTGCCCGGGAAAGCCGCTCCGGCCGGTAAAATTTGTGTCATTTCGGATCGGGAAACGCCCGCGGCCCCGAAACAGCCTTCCGGGCGTCCGATTTCCGGGCAGCGGCGGCGGTGCAACGCCACCACGAAATTAACCGTCACGTCGCCACATCCACAGGGAATCGGCATGGAGCGTGATAAACACGCCCGAAGACGTGACTCGCGAGCGACGCGATCCAGGAATGAGCCGGGCGAGCGATACCGAAGATGACGTGAAGCAGAGGTCGGGATGGATCATTCCGATCGCGGTCTTCATCGTGACCGCGGGGCTGTCTGCGCTTTTTCTGCTTTACTATCTCGTTCCGGCGCCGACGTCCTTCATCGAAGAGCACGCCGCGCCGACGTCTCGGGAAGACCCCGTGTCTTTGACCGTGAACGGCAGCAAATTCATGATACCCGCGAACTACATCATGTTCGCCCGCGCGCGCCAGGGCGGCGCCCTCAAGGAAGTTCAGCTCTTCACCACGTTCCCCGAATTCAACGGTTACTCCGACTGGCACGCCTCGTCGTTTTCCGGCAATGCGGCGGACTCGCCGGTGATCTTCATCCTGCTGCGCGAAGAGCAGTTCAAGATCAGCGAGGCCGAGCGCCTGCAGCGCATCTACATGACCTATGTGCTCGATCCGGCGGGCAAGCCGGGACCGTTTGGTCTCACCCAGTATGTTTTCCGCGACGATTCCGGCTATCACGGCGAGGACCTTTTCGTCGGGCAGGACGCGGGAAAGCCGGTGGTGCTTCGCTGCGTGCGTTTCAGCCAGCAGGTGCCGAGCCCCAGTTGCCTGCGCGACGAGCGACTGACGAGCGGCGTGTCGCTCAGCTACAGGTTCAAGCGCGCCAATCTCGGCCACTGGCTGGAGATCGCGACCGGCATCGACAAGCTGATCGCATCGTTTCACGTGAAGTAATCAACGGATGCGATAGGCGTCCTGCGACAACCGCGCGGGAAACAGGTCATGGATGGCTGTCGTAATCGCCGGGAAGACGATCAACGCCCAGACGCCACCCAGGGCAATGAGAATGCCGGCCGCCCAGGCACCCACGGCCATGAGCGCGCCCGCTGACCCCAGGCAGAAGAAAATGATCTCCACTGCGAACTGCTCCGACGCGCGCAGGCTTGCGACGGCGGCAGTGTCTCCCTTGCGCGCAAATTTCGCCGAGCGGATGGCCATGACGAGCGCAGGCGTTGCCGCGACAGCCCCCGCCAGGATCATGTCCGGCGCACTGGCTGGCATGCGTTCCCACATCCAGAAGCCCACCGACACGAGCGATGCCGCCGAAACCAGGAAGGCGGCGGCGCGCCGGATGTTTCGGACGGACGCGAACGCGACAACTGCAAACAGCAATGCATCTGCGAGCAGAACCGCGGCAGGGAATGATGTTGCCGCGCCGGAACCTCCAAAACAGCCCAATACCGTGAAAATGAGTGCGATGCCCGTAACACTCCATCCCCAGCGCGGCTGGACCGTGAAGGCCAGGCCATCCAGCCATCGCTCGCGCCGCTCGCGCAGCCGATTGGCGCGGACAATGAATTCATCCCCGTAGGCCAGATAGCGGGCCGCCGGCAGCGCGATAGCGAACACCGACGCCGCGCTGAATGCGACCGGCAATGCCAGAGTGAAGACGGCCGAACCGCTCACGATCGCAAAGATGGCGGCAATGACAAGGACGAGTGCAAGCGGCCAGAGCATGGCGGCGGCGCTGTCGCGCAGGGCCTGCCGTACCGCATCTGCCGGCAACGCAGATTCGCAAATTCGCGTTTCAACCGCCGACAGAAATATGCCGCAGATCAGGAAGCCGAGAAGATAACCAGCCGTATGTGATTGCGCGTGGAATGCGATGGCCGGCACATAACCTGGCAGCGCTGCCAGCGCCGCGACGGCGGCCAGCCCTGCCTGACGAAACTGAATGCAGGAAATTGCGAACAGTATGGCCAGTGCCAAGCCTGCGCCGATCCACATCGGCAGGAATGCCCCCTGCACTCCCCGGCCCGATCAGGAGCGCGACGCGGGCGCTTCGGGCAAATCCATCTCCAGGATCGCCATGTTGAAGGCGTAGGAGACTTCGCCGTCTTCCTCATCCTTGAAGATCACGCCGATGAACTCTCCGTTGATGTGAACTTCGACGGAATCTTCCTGTTTCGGCCGCTCGACGACGGTGATGGTGTCGAGGCGGAAAAGATTGCGCAGATATTTCTCGATGCGCCAAAGTTCGCTGCGGGTCAAAGCTCGGGTCTCCTTGAAGGACTTTGGAGTCGCATGGCGGCGGGCCGGTGGTCAAGCACGGCCTTGACCGCTGCGCCGCGCCTGCCGCCAATGTTGCAATGATCGCCGGTTCGCCTCAAGGCTATTACGCCGCCAGCTCCCAAGCGCCTGCCCCGCGTGCGAGGTTGAGCGGCGACATGCGAGCGGACGTCTGCATCGTGGGCGCAGGATTCACCGGGCTCACCGCGGCGCTGCATCTGGGCCGCGCGGGTGCGAAAGTCATTCTGCTGGAAGCCGAGACGGTGGGTTTCGCCGCGTCCGGCCGCAATGGCGGGCAAATCCACACTGGTCATCGCATGAGCCAGTCCGCGCTCGAGCGATGGCTGGGGCCTGTCCATGCGCGCGATCTTTGGGATCTCTGCGAGGAATCGAAGGCGCTGGTGCGCGCGCAGGCAGCCGCGCTCGCGCCGGATGCAGGACTGAAGGACGGCCTCATCATTGCCGCGCACGACCGCGCGGCAATGCGGGAACTGGTGGAAGAGACCGAATACCTGCGCCAGCATTACGACTACAAGGCCGCGCGCGTGATTGACGCAGAAGAAACCCGCCGCCTCACGGGCGCGGAATATTTCGGCGGCAAGCTCGACATGGGCGGCGGCCATCTGCATCCGCTGCGTTATGCGCGCGGCCTGGCACGTGGCGCGGAGGCGGCAGGCGCAAGGATTTTCGAGCACACACGCGCGCTCGGCGTTGAAACAGAACCCGATGGCGTGACCGTCCAATGCGGCACCGGCAAAGTGACGGCGGACTTCGTTCTGCTGGCGACGGATGCATTCACGGGAGATCTCGCCCCGCAGCTCGCCCCTTATATCGCGCATGTGGAGAGTTTCGTTTCCGCAACGGCGCCGCTGCCGCCCGATCTGAACGCACAGATTCTTCCGACGGATGCGGCCGTGGCCGATACGCGCCACGTGCTCGACTATTACCGCAAGAGCGACGACGGGCGACTGCTCTTCGCGGGGCGCGAAGGCTATTGGAGCGTGCCGACCGATATCGCGCCGATCGTGCGCCGCCGCATGCTGCAGGTCTTTCCGATGCTGAAGTCCGTTCC
>DATIVW010000356.1:0-1991 GCA_035465595.1 Rhizomicrobium sp.
TGCCGCTCGACTCCGGGCGCGACGCGCGCAACACGACTTTCCCCAGGCCCTTGCGCTGGATGATCCTCAACCAGAATTTCCACGGCGCGCATCATCACTCGCCGCAAACCCACTGGCTGGAGCTGCCCGCGCTTTATTCCAGGATGAACGCGCCGCTCGACGGCAGCTGGTTCACGGCGCAGGCGCGTCAGTTCCGCGGGCCGGTCCGCCTGCACTGACCGCACGATGAGCGAAACGGCGGTCTTCTCGAAATGCGCCTGGCGGCTGATCCCGTTCATGGGATTGCTCTATGTCGCCAACTTCCTCGACCGCGTGAATGTCGGCTTCGCGGCGCTTTCGATGAATGCGGACATCGGGCTGAACGCGGAAGCCTATGGCCTTGGCGCGGGCATGTTCTTCATCGGCTATTTCTTCTTTGAAGTGCCGTCCAACGTCGCGATGGAGAAATTCGGCGCGCGGCTCTGGATCTTCCGCATCATGCTCACCTGGGGCGTCGTCTCCATGGCGACGGCGTTCGTTACCGGGCCGGTGAGTTTCTTCATCCTGCGGTTCCTGCTCGGCGCGTGCGAGGCCGGGTTCTTCCCCGGCATGATCCTGTATCTCACCTACTGGTTCCCCGCCGCGACCCGCGCGCAGTTCAACGCGATGTTCCTTTCGGCCATCGTGATCGCCAACATCATCGGCTCGCCGCTGTCCGGTTTCATCCTGCAAGTTGCGGGCGGCTGGGGCGGCCTGAAGAACTGGCAATGGCTCTTCGTGCTGGAAGGTTTGCCGTCCTGCGTCCTCGCCTTCGCCACGTTGCTCTACCTGCCGAGCAAGCCCACGGATGCGAAGTGGCTTACCGCCGAAGAGAAACGGATCGTCACCGGCGCCATCGCGCGCGACGATCTTCCCCACAACGACCTTCGTACCGGCCTCAGCGACATGCGCGTCTGGCTTCTGGCGCTCGCCGATTTCGGCATCATCATCGCATTGTACGGGATCGGACTGTGGCTGCCGCAGATCGTGAAGTCGCTCGGCTTCAATGATCTCGAGACCGGATTCGTCGTGGCCATGCCTTATGTCGCCACAATGATCGCGATGATCGTGTGGGCGCGGCTCAGCGATGCGCGCGGCGAGCGCGTCCGCCACATCGTGCAACCGGCCCTGCTCGCGGCGGCCAGCCTTGGCGCCGCCGCGCTCCTCGGCACGAGCCTCTGGTCGGTGCTCGCGCTCACGCTCGCGACGGTCGGCATCTACACGGCGCTGGTGGTTTTCTGGACATTGCCGCAATCCTTCTTGGGTGGAACCGCGGCGGCGGGCGCCATTGCGCTCGTCAACGCCATTGCCAATCTCGGCGGGTTCCTTGGCCCCACCGTGGTGGGCTATTTGAAGGCGTCGACAGGGACTTACACGGCGGCCATGGGGTTCTTCGCGGCCGGCTTGATCATGACGGTCATCGTGATCACGGCACTTTCGCGTTCGATCCCTGCCCTGAAGCCGGCGGCTGTGCTACAATAATAAGAGCTGGGATAGGTGGATATGCGTTCCCTGATTTTGTTCTGTCTGGCCTTGATCGCGGCCGCCACGTTCGGGCGGGAAGTCCACGCCACGCCGCTATATCCGAAGGGCGCGCTCGCGCTGGAAGCCCAGTTGCTCGCAAAGCAGACCGCGGACGCCAAGGCCTGGATCAAGGACGAAGCCATGCAGGAAGCCACCGGCCAGTTCCTTTCGGACGAGACCGCGCGTAACGCCGCCCGCAAATTCGGCGCGTCGGGTTCCGACGTCAGCACGCTTGCCTTCCTTGTCCTGATGGAAGCGGCGCGTGCGGCCGATGCGAATGTGTATACGCTCGTCAACGGCGTGCAGGCGGCCGGCGCCAGCCGCGTGGACCAGCGCCAGGCGGCGCTCGCGTCGAACGGAATTGCCAGCGCGCAACAATCGCAATTGAGCGGCGGCCTGCAATCCGCGCAGCAGAACCAGGGCAACGCTTTCGTGCCCCTCGCATCCAC
>DATIVW010000357.1:0-16398 GCA_035465595.1 Rhizomicrobium sp.
AGTGCGGCAGGGAAGCACTGGCCGCGCTCGATATTGCGGCAAGGCGCATCGAAACCTATCACCGCCGACAGTTGCCGGCGGACGACAGCTTCACCGACGCCACCGGCGCGACGCTCGGCTGGCGCTGGACGCCGCTGGACAGCGTCGGTCTCTACGTGCCCGGCGGCACGGCGAGCTATCCCAGCTCCGTGCTGATGAACGCGGTGCCCGCGCGCGTGGCCGGCGTGGAACGTGTTGCGATGGTCACGCCTGCGAGCGGCGGCACGATCAATCCGCTGGTGCTGGCCGCTGCGAAGCGGGCCGGGGTGACGGAGATATATAAGGTCGGCGGCGCGCAGGCCGTGGCGGCATTGGCATACGGCACGCCGACAATCGCCGCCGTGGACAAGATCGTCGGCCCCGGCAATGCCTATGTCGCTGCCGCGAAGCGCGAGGTGTTCGGCACGGTCGGCATCGACTCGGTGGCGGGACCCTCGGAAATCCTCATCGTCGCCGACAGCAAGAACAATCCGGACTGGATTGCAGCCGATCTGCTCAGCCAGGCAGAACACGACACATCCTCGCAAAGCATCCTGATCACCGATGACGCAGATTTCGCCGCGCAGGTCGAAGCTGCGGTCGAGCGCGCCCTGGCGCTGCTGCCGCGCAAGGAGATCGCGGGCGCGAGCTGGAAGAACAATGGCGGCGTCATCGTCGTCGCGAAGCTGGCCGATGCCGCGCCGCTGGTGGATCGCATTGCGCCGGAGCATCTGGAGATCGCCACGGAAAATCCTGAGGAACTGCTCAGGCTGGTGAAGCATGCCGGCGCGATCTTCCTGGGCCGCAACACGCCCGAAGCGATGGGCGACTACATCGCCGGGCCCAATCATGTGCTGCCCACTGCCCGTACGGCGCGGTTTTCGTCCGGACTCTCTGTGCTGGATTTCATGAAGCGTACGACCCTTCTGTCCTGCGCCGCGAAAACCATCAATGCCATCGGCCCGGCTGCCATCGCGCTCGCGGAAGCCGAAGGGCTCGATGCGCATGCCCGCTCCATCGCGGCGAGGCTGAACCTGAAACCATGAGCAACTATCGCATCACGTCCATCGAGCTTGACGAACGCACCGTGGTGCGGCGCACGCGCGAGATCGAGCAGGAACGGGAAATCGCCATCTACGACCTGCTGGAGGCCAACAGGTTCAAGCCGCTCGAATCCCCGGGCGGGCCTTACAAGCTGATCCTTTCGGTGGAAGACAGCCGCCTCATCTTCGATATCCATCTGGAAGACGGCGGCGAGCACGGCCGGGTGCAGCTTCCGCTGACGCCGCTGCGCAAGGTCATCAAGGACTATTTCCTGATCTGCGAGAGCTATTTCAAGGCGATCCGCAATGCACCGCCATCACAAATCGAAACCCTCGATATGAGCCGCCGCGGCGTGCACAACGAGGGTTCGGAAATCCTCAAAGAGCGGCTGCAGGACAAGATCGAGGTCGATTTCGATACCGCCCGGCGTCTCTTCACTCTGCTCTGCGTGCTGCACTTGAAGGGCTGAACCGATGCGCGGCCCCAACGGCGAGGAGCTGCCGCAAGCCGTTCTCTTCGCCTGCACGAAGAACGCGGTGCGCAGCGCGATGGCGGAACACATCATGCGCCATCTCTTCGGCAAGGTCGTCTATGTCGACTCCGCGGGTGCGCGCAAAGGCGAGCGCGACGATTTCGTCACCGAGGTGATGGACGAGATCGGTCTTGCGCTCGGCAAGCACAGGCCGAAGTCGTTCGAGGACATGGAGGAGAATTCGTTCGACCTGGTGATCACGCTGTCGCCGGAAGCCCATCACCGCGCGATGGAGCTGACGCGCACATCCGCGGCGGTCGTGGAGTACTGGCCGACTCAGGATCCTTCCATCACGGAGGGCTCGCGGGAGCAGAGGCTGGACGCCTACCGCGAATGCCGCGACCTGCTGATGCGCCGAATCCGGGCGCGTTTCGCGGTGAACCGGGCCTCGGATGCCTGAAAAGCCGCCATTTCCCTTGATTTTGGGCGGGTTCGGTGTCATGTCCCGGCCCTCAAAACCCCCGCCAGAGGCATAATGGCAAAAGAAGAACTGCTCGAGTTTGAAGGCACCGTGAGCGAGCTGCTCCCCAACGCGACATTCCGCGTGGCGCTCCAGAACGGACATGAGATCATCGCCCACACCGCGGGCAAGATGCGCAAGAACCGCATCCGCGTGCTGACCGGCGACAAGGTCATGGTGGAAATGACGCCGTATGACCTTACCAAGGGACGCATCACCTATCGCTTCAAGTAGGCACCTCGCGCTGGTGCTGGCGAGCGAAAGCCCGCGCCGGCTGGCGCTGCTCGCGCAGGCGGGCATTGTGCCCGATGCCGTCCATCCCGCGTCCATCGACGAGACGCCGCTCAAGGCCGAACAGCCGCGTCTCCATGCCCTGAGACTCGCGCAAGAGAAGGCTCGCGCCGCCGCAGAGAGCTGGCGTGGCGCACCGGCGCTCGTTCTTGCGGCAGACACAGTCGTCGCCTGCGGGCGCCGCATCCTGCCGAAAGCGGAGACCGAGAAGGATGTGAGTGATTGTTTGTCACTTCTCTCCGGCCGCCGCCATCAGGTGATGACTGCCGTTGCGGTAAGAAAGCCGGACGGCACAATGAAGACGGCCGTGTCGCTCACCCGCGTCGCGTTCAAATCGCTGACGGATCAGGAAATCCGCTCTTATGTGCAGTGCGGCGAAGGGCTCGGCAAGGCGGGCGGATATGCCATCCAGGGCCGCGCCGAAGCATTCGTGCGACAGCTTAACGGCTCCTGGTCCAATGTTGTCGGGCTACCGCTGCTGCTGACCATCGGCCTACTTAAAGGCTGTGGTTTCACCGATCTGTGATAATCTGGCCCCGCTGATATTCGATTGCTGCGTATGAACAAGGAAGTCCTGATCAACTGCGGGGCGGGGGAAATTCGTGTCGCCATCGTCGAGGACGGAAAGCTCCAGGAGCTTTTCCTCGAGCGCACGATCGGCCTCGATGACGGCGCGCTGAAGAAGAAGGGCGGCCGCGGCGGCCACAGCCTCATCGGCAACATCATCCTCGGCCGGGTGCAGCGGGTGCTCCCCGGCATGCAGGCGGCGTTCGTCGACGTCGGCCTCGACCGTTCCGGATTTCTCGGCGCGCGCGAGGCGCGCTGCCTGGCGGACCTGCCGGGCTTCAACGACGAAGAGCGCGCACCCAAGATCACCGATTGCGTGCGCGAGGGCGAGGAGATCGTCGTGCAGGTGGTCAAGGATCCCATCGGCGAGAAGGGCGCGCGGCTTTCGGCAAACGTCACGATCGCCGGGCGCCTGCTGGTGATGGTGCCGAACCAGCCCGGGATCGCATTGTCCCGCCGCATCGAGGATGAAGCCGAGCGCGCGCGCCTGATCGCGATGGGCGAGCAGATGATCGCGGAGGACAAGGGCAAGCTCGTTCCGGGCGCGGGCTACATCGTTCGCAGCGCCGGCATCGGCGCGACGGTGCAGGATTTCCGCGAGGATGCGGAGCGCCTCGCCGAGGCGTGGCGCCCGGTCATGGCGAAACGCCAGAGCGCCAAGGTGCCGTCCACGATCTTCCAGGATCTTGACCCCATCGAGCGCACCATGCGCGATGAGGTCGATGCACAAACCGCGCGCGTGCTGATCGACGATGCCAACGCCTATGAAGCCGCGCTCGCCTATTGCCGCCGCGCCATGCCGGAGGCCGAAGACCGCATCGAGCTGTTCAACGGTCCGGACATGCTGTTCGACATGTACGATCTGGAGGACGAGATCGAACGGCTGGCGACGCCGCGCGTGCCGCTGCCCGGCGGCGGCTGGATCACCATCGAAGGCACCGAGGCGCTCACCGCCATCGACGTGAACTCCGGCAGCTTCACCGCGTCTACCGGGCTTGAGGAAACCAGCCTCAATGTGAACCGCGAGGCGGCCCAGGAGATCGGCCGCCAGCTCTGTCTGCGCGGCATCGGTGGGCTGATCGTGATTGACTTCATCCATCTTTCCGACCCGGCGAACATAGAGACGGTTCTCGAAGTTCTGCACGAAAGCCTCGCGCGCGACCGCACGCCCACGCAGATTTCCGGCATGTCCGAATTCGGCCTCGTCGAGATCACGCGCAAGCGCATCCGCGATCCGCTTGTGAAGCTGATGACGGAGTGCTGCCGTCCGTGCGACGGCCACGGCCGCAAGCGCACGCGCGACGCGGTGGCTCTGGATATCATCCGCCGCGTCGAGCGCCAGGCCGTGGCCGCGCCCGGCAAGCAGATCGTGGTGCGCGCTTCGCCCGAGATCGTGGAGTGGCTGGAAACGCACGGCGACGAAGTTCGTCCGGCACTGGCACGGCGCGGCGCGTCGCGCGTTGTGTTCGAAGCGCGAAACGAATTCGCGCGCGAAGGCTTCGATGTCGGAACAGCGGTCTGAAACGTCCGAACGCAAATGCGCGATTTGCGGCAAGCCGCAGGACGACGCGTTTCGCCCGTTCTGCTCCAAGCGCTGCGCCGACATCGATCTGGGGAAATGGCTCAACGAGGGCTACGCCATACCCGGCGGCGAAGCGCAGGAAGAAGAAGACGGCGAGGCCGAGCAGGACTGAGTTCAGTCGAGCGGCCGGCGGCGCGGCACGAGGATCGCGATCGCAAGCGCGGCAAGGAACGGAGAGAGCGCGATGGCGGTGCCATCCTCTTCTTCCTCGAACTTCCAGACGGCGGCCAGCGCCGCCAGGCCCAGCCCGATCCACATCAGCTTGCGCATGGCGTCGTCTCCCGGCACGTGAAACCGAACGCCCGGCCTCAAGCCGGGTTCCTTGGGGAGAGGTGGCAGGGAGTGGTGCCCAGGGGCGGAATCGAACCACCGACACGCGGATTTTCAATCCGCTGCTCTACCGACTGAGCTACCTGGGCAAACCTTGGCTTTTGGCCGTCGGAAATCCGGGGTTTGGCCCCGAAGGACGGGCTTTTTAGGCGAGGGGGCGCGGCCTGTCCAGCGGCGTTATCGCCGCCCTTTCGACCAGGTTTTCCTCAGTTTTGGGCCGAATGGCGGTCGTCCTCGGAAGCGCCGGCGGAAATGACGACATTGCCCAGCGTGATCCTGGGCATCGCGTGCATCCACCAGCCATGCTCGTTGAGCGAATAGATCGGCGCATATTGAACCGCGATATCCATCGGCACGACATGCTGCAGCTGGTTGTCGAGCAGCCAGACCGTGCTCTCCGCGCGCACCGCCAGCACGGCGTGGAAGACGTTCAGGTTGGTGTCGTCCACGATCACGATGCGCAGATCGTCGGCAGGGAAGCCGAGACGCACGAGGCTGAAATATTTGGCGATGGCGTAATCCTCGCAGTCGCCGCCATGCGCGAGGAACTGCCCCGGCGTCGCCCAGTAATCGGAGACGTGATAGTTCTGGATGTCTTCCACGTAAGGCCGCGTGTTCACCCAGGCGTTGACGGCATTCAGCTGCTCGCGGCGCGGCATCTTGCGGATGCCGTCGAGAAACGACGTCCATGCGGCCGGAATGCAAAGACGCTCGTTGGTGCATTTCTGCGGATGCGCCGCGTCCGGATGCGCGACCACCGCTTCGGGTTGTGCGATCGCCATGTCGGAGATCACCTGCTGCCAGAACGGAAACAGTGCGAAGGAGCGCGAGCCTCCAGTACCGTTCTGGAAGACCGAATTGGCACGGGCGCTGACCGGCGCGAGCAAAAGCAGCGCCAGGATCGCCTTCTGTAGAACCGGTATGAACCGCATCGTGGCGCCGATGAATGTCTGCTCGCGCCACTCTGCGACGGGTGCTATGAAATCGCGGTTCAAGCGGGGCCGCGATTCCGAGCGATTTTCTTCGCCCTTTCTTAAGATTTGGGACAAATTTTATGGGCAAATTCGCCATCGGAGCGCGGCGGCGCGGCATATTGCTGGGCGCCGGCGTGTCGAACTGATCGACAAGCAGAGAGTAAACAGCGCCGGCGGATCGATCCGCCGGCGTTTCATTTCAGCCCATCTCGCCGTCGAGGAAGTCGAACACCGCGGCCTTGAACAACGCATGGGGAATGGCGCTGAAGTGATCGCAGCCGGGCAGGGTGATGGCCTTCGCGCCGGGAATGACCGCGGCAAGCTCTTCGGGATCGCCGGCCAGTTCATCGCGCGCGCCGGCAACGACCAGCGTGTGCGCCCGCAATGGCGAAACCTCCTCGCGGGTGAAGGCCGCGCCACGGCCCAGTGAAAACGCCGCCAGGGCTTGCCGGTCCTCGCCCTGTTCATCCGCGAACTGCCGGAAGCTCTTCAGCAATGGCTCGGAAATCGCATCGATGGAAGGAGCATTCATCGCATCGGCCATCGGCGTGCCCGGTGGCGGCGGATCGAACAGCTTGCCGCCTATGCCGCCCAGCATCAGGTCGCCCACGCGCTCCGGCTTCGCCAGCGCCGCCGCGAGCGAAATCCGCGCGCCCATCGAGTAGCCGAGCAGGTCTGCACGCTGAACGTCCAGATGGTCCATCAGCGCGAAGATGTCGCCCGCCAGGACGTCGCGCCCATAGGCTTCCGGCGCATGTGGCTTGCCGCTTTCGCCATGGCCGCGCGCGTCGAACGCCACGAAGCGCATGCGCCGGCGCTCCAGCGCGCCATACCAGCCCATGCGCTTCCAGTTTTCGTTCCGGTTCGATGCAAAGCCGTGCACGAGGATGATCGGCCGCCCGCCGCTGCCCACGTCGTCATAGGCGATCGAAACGCCGCCGGATTGAAACTGTGCCATGCGTCCCTCTTCGTGATTTCACTGTTAACGCAAGCGGCCGGCGGTTGGCGAATCCTGCCCGCCACCTTACCTTTCGTTCCTGGGATGGATGGGATGCTGCCGATGATGATCCGGATTTTCATGGGCGCCGCATTGGCGCTCTTCCTTGCTGCAACTGCGAACGCACAGCCTCGGACAACCGGTCCTGCGCCGGCGGCCAAAATCGTCCTCCCGCTGCCTGCAAAGCCGGCCGCAACGGCGGTGGCGCCAGCCGAACCTGCGCACGAACTCACAAAAGCCGATCTGGAAGCCTGGCTGGACGGCTTCGTGCCTTACGCCATCGGCCGCGCAGATGTGGCGGGCGCCGAAGTCGTCGTGGTGAAGGACGGCGCGGTGCTGTTCGAGAAAGGCTACGGCGTCTCGGATGTGAAGACGCAGGCCAAGGTGGACCCGGCGCGCACGCTGTTTCGGCCCGGATCGATCTCAAAGCTCTTTACCTGGACGGCGGTGATGCAACTTGTCGAGCAGCACAGGATCGACCTCGACGCCGACATCAACACCTATGTCGATTTCAAGATCCCGCCGGCCTTCGGCAAGCCCATCACGATGCGCGATCTGATGACCCATCGCCCGGGCTTCGAGGAGACGCTCAAGAATCTCCTCGCCACCGATCCGAAAAAGCTGATGCCGTTGCGCGAGGCGCTGGCGGCCTGGATTCCGGAGCGCATGTTCGCGCCGGGTGAGGTGCCCGCCTATTCGAACTACGGCGCTGCGCTCGCGGGCTACATCGTGCAGCGCGTTTCGGGCGAACCGTTCGAGGAATATATCGAGCGCCACATCTTTGCGCCCCTGCACATGGATCATTCGAGCTTCCGCCAGCCGCTGCCCAAGGCGCTCGCCGGCGACATGTCGAAAGGCTATGCCCTCGCTTCGGGCGATCCCAGGCCTTACGAGCTCGTCTCCCTGAGCCCGGCCGGCTCCTTGACGACGACCGGCGACGACATGTCCCGTTTCATGCTCGCGCATCTGAACAAGGGTTCATACGGCGACGCCCGGATACTCAAGCCCGAAGCGGCGATGATGATGCGCGCACCCTCCTATTCCGTCCCGGAGGGAACGGAGCCGATGGGGCTTGGCTTCTATCATGAAGACCTCAACGGCCATGACGTCATCAGTCACGGCGGCGACACGATCTATTTCCACAGCGACCTGTTCCTCATCCTCGATGCGGGTGTCGGCATCTATTACAGCCAGAACAGTCAGGGGAAGTCGGGTCAGAGCATTCGCTGGCCGCTCTACGTCGCTTTCATGGACCGTTATTTCCCCGCGCCGCGCGCAGCGGCATTGCCGACGCTCAAATCCGCCGGGAAGGACGGCGCGCTGGTGGCCGGCAGCTATATCGTCAGCCGGCGGTCGGACTCCAACATGTTTCGCATCGCGGCCCTGCTGCAAACCACCACGATCACGCAGAACAGCGACGACACGATCAGTTCCTCCGATGAGGTGGATCTGGCCGGCGCGCCGAAGAAATACCGCGAGGTCGCGCCGTTCCGCTGGCAGCAGGTGCATGGCACACAGCAGTTCATCGCGGTGGTGAAGGACGGCGCGGTCCAGCGCATCTACACCAGCGACCTGCCGCCCATCATGACGCTCACGCCCGTGACGTTCTGGCAGGGCGCTTGGAACCTGCCGCTCTTCATCGCGATGCTCGCGATGCTGGCGCTGACGGTGGTGTTCTGGCCGGTGAAGGCGATATTGCGCTGGCGCTATGAAGCACCGTTCCCGCTTGAAGGCCGCGAAGCTGTGCTCTACCGCCTCGCGCGCGCCGCCGCGTTGTGCGACACGGTTTTTCTCGGCGGGTTCCTGGCGCTGTTCACCTATGGCAACGAGCATCTGGAAGTCTACAGCGACGCCTTTGACTGGGTGTTCCGCCTGCTGCAGCTCTTCGGTGTGCTGGGCTTTATCGGAACGCTCGCGATGATCTGGAATTTCGTCGCGGGCCTGTCCAATCCGGCGCGGCCATGGTGGACGAAGGTGACGGACCTGCTTCTGGCGCTGGCCGGAGTTTCGTTCGTTTACTTCGTGATCGCGGTGAAGCTGATCACGGCGAGCCTCAACTACTAGCGGCCCCTAACGGCCCTTGAACACAGGCGGGCGCTTCTCGAGGAAGCTCCTGACGCCTTCGCGGTGATCCTCGGTGTCGAACAGCCGGTAGATCTCGCCGATGGCCCAGGCGCCGATCTCGCGCGGATCGCCATAGCTGGTCTTGCGCAAGCCTTCCTTCATCGCGGTCAGGGCCAGCGGCGGGTTGGCGGCGATCCGCGCAGCCAGCGCCATCGCGCGCGGCAGCAACTCGTTATGCGGCACGACCTCGGAGACGAGGCCGATGCGCAGCGCCTCCCGCGCATCAATGGGATCGCCCGTGAACAGAAGCTCCGCGGCCTTTGCAGGGCCGACGATGGCGGGCAGGCGCAACAGTCCGCCGACGTCGGAGATCAGTCCGCGCTTGATGAACAGCTCCGCGAAGCTGGCGCGTTCAGACGCAATGCGGATGTCGGCGAACAAGGTCAGCTCCATGCCCCATCCCATCGCCGCGCCGTTCACGGCGGCGATCACGGGCTTGCCGCATTCCAGCGCCGCCATCGCGGCGGGCGTGGCTTGCGGCTTGAAGTTTGCCGGGCGCGGCTCGCGCTTCTCGCCCGTCATCATTTCCTTCACGTCCTCGCCGGAGCAGAAGGCGGGATCGGCGCCGGTCACCACCACGCAGCGCACCGCGTCGTCGGCCGCGGCCGCGCGGAAGGCGGCCTCCACTTCGGCATAGGCGCGCGGATTGAGGGCGTTGCGGCGGTCTGGGCGGTTCAGCGTCACCACGGCAATCCCGCCCTCCAGCGCATAGCGCAGGCAGGAAAAATCTTTTGGTGCGATCTGTGGCGCGATTGCCATGCCGGCGGTCCTCCCGAAGTCCCTGAAATTATGGGTTTTTTCCTCCGCGGAGGAAACGGCTGATTGCGCCTGTTAACGCAGCGAAATCCTGCAATTGGCGTTCTTTAACACGCGCCCCATATAAAGAAGCCGCGGCGGCGCCCGTCCGGACCGTGTTCTTCGAGGATTTCCTGAGATGGTTGGTTTTCTGCATTGGGCTGGCTCCATCGCCAAGGGCACGCTGAACGCCATTGCCGGCATCGTCCTGTTTCTCATTATTCTGTTCATCGCGCTGCTCGCCATTGGCCTGGTGCGCGGCGACGGATTGCCGGATGACATGGTCCTGACCGCCGACCTCAGGAATCCCATGCCGGACTCGATGTCGCGCAGTCCCTTCGGATTCGGCGACAAGCCGCTGACCGTCATGGACATGGTCCTGGCGCTCGACAAGGCCGGGCGCGACAGCCGCGTGAAGGGCGTCTTCATGCGCGTCGGCTCCGGCGACATCTCGATCCCGCAGGCACAGGAACTCGGCGCCGCCATTCACCGCTTCCGCGATACGGGCAAATTCGTCGTCGTCCATTCGCAAGGATTCCTCAGCGCCGGGCTGGGCGACTATCTGACCGCCGCCAGCGCCAGCGAGATCTGGATGCAGCCTGAAGCGCCGTTCAGCGCAGCGGGCACCGGCGCGGGCGCGATCTTCCTGCGCGGGCTGTTCGACAAGGTGCAGGCCGTTCCGCAGATCGCCAAGCGCGCCGACTACAAGAGCGCCGCGGACATGTTCATGGAGAAGGACTACACGGCGCCGGACCGCGAGCAGATGAACGCGTTGCTGCAATCCTGGTACGACACCGCATCGTCCGGCGCGGCCACCGCTCGCAAGCTGGATGTGAAGGCGGTGACGGCCGCATTCGAGGCGAGCCCGCAATTCTCGGAAGACGCGAAGGCGAAGGGCCTGATCGACAAGATCGGCTATGACGACGACGCGAAGAACGCCGCGCTCACGCGCGCCGGCACCAAGCATGCCGTCAACATGGTCAAATATGTCAGCGCCATGGAAAACCAGCCGGAACCGAACGCGCATATCGCCCTGATCACCGCTTCGGGCGAGATCGTGGATGGCGGCAGCGGCAACGGCCTCGGCGGCAGCACGAACATCGCCGGCGACGACTATGCCAACGCGATCCGCACCGCGACCAAGGATCCGCAGGTGAAGGCGATCGTGCTGCGTGTGGATTCCCCCGGCGGCTCGGTGTCGGCATCGGACCAGATTCTTGACGCGGTGAAGAAGGCACAAGCCGCCGGCAAACCCGTCGTGGTCAGCATGGGCGCGGTGGCGGCGTCCGGCGGCTACTACATCTCCACGTCCGCGAACAAGATCGTGGCCGAGCCGGGAACGATCACCGGTTCCATCGGCGTGCTGACCGGCAAGGTGTCGTTCGGCAAGTCGCTGGGCCTGATTGGCGTCGGCGCCGATGAAATGGGCATCGGCAAGAACGCGCTGATGGGCTCCACCATCTCGCCCTACACCGACGAGCAATGGGCCAACCTCAATCACCAGGCTGATGTCATCTATGCCGACTTCACGCGCAAGGTCGCCGCGGGCCGCAAGCTGCCGCTGGACAAGGTCCAGCAGATTGCCAAGGGCCGCGTGTGGAGCGGGGCGGACGCTCAGTCCCGTGGGCTCGTCGACCAGATGGGCGGATTCTGGACCGCGGTTGCCGACGCGCAGAAACTTGCCGGCCTGCCAAAGACGGACGCCGTCGCGTTCAAGCGTTATCCGCAGCCGAAGGGCTTCTTCGCAGCGCTGAGCTCGGCATTCGACGGCACGGCGGCCGGTGTCCACGCGATGCAGGGGCTGGCGGCGATCGAGGACATCCCGGCGGCACGCGCGCTGATCGAGGCGGCTTCCGTGGCTCAGCGCAGCGATCTGGAATTGCGGGCGACGAACCTGCCGATCCATTAACGATTTCGTCCGGTGAGCGTCGCGTTTCCGGCCCTGAAAAGGGCCGAAAAGCATGGCGTTTCCGGCGTTTGTGCGCCGTCCGCGCCATCTGATAGAAGACGGCCATGACCGACACAGACGTTCAGACCGCCATGTCCGACAAGGACGCCCAGGCGCTGCTGCAGCAGGCCCTTGTCCACCTGCAGCGCGATCAGGCGATGGAGACCGAAGCGGCCCTGACCGCCATCCTGAAGAGCCGCCCCGCCGATCCGGATGCGCTTCAGCTCATGGGTCTCCTGCGCCGGGCACAGGGGCAGCTGGAAGAGTCCGAACAGTTTTATCGCAAGGCGCTCGCCGCCAACGCAAACCTGCCGCAGGTGCATTTCAACCTGGCAAACCTGCTGCGCGCGATGGGCAGGCTGGACGAAGCCATCGCCGAGCATCGCGAAGCGGTACGCCTGAAACCCAACTATGTCGAAGCGCATCTGAACCTCGGACTTGTGCTTTCGGAGGTCGAGGACCTGGACGGCGCGGAGAAGAGCATCCGCCGCGCGCTGCACATCCAGCCCAATTTCCTTCTTGCCAAGCAAAGCCTGGGCGCCGTGCTCAACCGCCGCGGAAAATCGAAAGAGTCCGAGACGGTGTTGCGCCAGGCGCTGGCGGCCGGCTCGACAAATCCCCGGCAGATCGCCGCGCTGGAGCATAATCTCGGCGTCACGCTGACCCGGCAAAGCCGCTTCGCCGAAGCGCTGCAGCTGTTCGATGCCGCGCAGGCCAAGGCGCCGGACATGCCGCATGTGGACTACAACCGCGCGAACGCGCTGCAGGGCATCGGTGATCTGGATGCCGCCGTCCAATCCTACCGGCAGGCCATCGCCCGGAATCCGCTGGACATGCACGCCCACAACGATCTCAACGGTCTGCTCTACCGCCGCGGAGACGACGAGAATTTCCTGCGCTCTTACGATGACGCCTTCGGTCTTTACCCGACCGCGGGCGGCTTGCCGCTCGCCAAGGCGAATTTCCTCTTCATCAGGGAAGACTTCGACAAGGCGCGCGAAGCGTACGAGAGCGCCGCCGTGGCGCTGCCGGACCTGGCGAAGCCGCACGACGGGCTGGGCATGGTTCATGCCCGCAAGGGCGACTTCGACGCGGCGATCCGCGAGCACGAGATCGCCGTGGCGCGCGAGCCGCGGAACGGCGATTTCTGGCGCAATTTCGGCGAAACGCTTTCGCGCGCGGGGGATGCGAAGAAGGCGTTGGCCACGCTGGAACGCGCGCTCGAGATCAACCCGAACGACCAGGCGGCCCTGGCATTTTCGAGCGTGGCCATGCGCCAGCTCAGGGATTCGCGCGACGAAATCCTCAACGACTACGACGAGTTCGTGCAGATCTTCGAGATCGCGCCGCCCGAGGGCTATGCCGACGTCGAAAGCTTCAACCGCGACCTCAACCGTTTCCTCGACAGCCTCCACGGCGACAAGCGCGAAGCGATCGACCAGTCGATACGGGGTGGCACCCAGACGATCTACGATCTGTTCGGACGGCGCGAGCTCGACCTCATCGAGCGCCTCAGGGTGCGCATCGACGAGGCGGTTGCGGCCTATATCGCGCGCATGCGGGATGCGGCTGACCATCCGCTGCTCCGCCGGCGCCGCCGTGACTTCGCGTATTCCGGCTCATGGTCGTCGCGACTGAGGGACTGCGGCTATCATGGCAATCATTTCCACCACAAGGGCTGGATCAGCTCTGCCTACTATGTGGAAGTCCCCGGCGCGGTCGAAAACGAGCAGGCCAAGGAAGGCTGGCTGAAGTTCGGCGAGCCCTACTTCGACGCCGGCATCAAGGATCCGATCCGCCGCACGATTCAGCCGCAGGCCGGGCGGCTGGTTCTCTTCCCATCCTACATGTGGCACGGAACGGTGCCGTTCCATTCGAGCCAGACGCGCACCAGCATCGCCTTCGATGCGGTTCCCAAGTGAATGCTCCGCTTATTTTGACCCCGGCGAAATTGTCGCCATGGCCTCGGAACCTGACGCCATAAATTGCGACACTTCCGAGAGAAATGTGAGATACTCCCGCTGGGGTCGATGGATTTCGTTCGGTGGCAGCACAGGATTTGCGCGTGGTCGAGCTGACCCAGCGCGCTTTCGATGCGATGGCAGGCGGTCGTTTCGACGAGGCGACCCGCATGTGGTCCCAGCTTCGAATCATAGATCCGGATAACCCGCAGGCTCTCCTGCATCTGGGGCAGGCCGCGCAACGCGCGGGCAATATCGCTGCCGCTTTGGACCTTTTGGGCCGCGCCGCCGCCAGCCTGCCGAAGGACGCGATCGCTCAACTCAATCTGGCATTTGCCGCGAAGCGGGCAGGACGGTTGGATATCGAGCTGCAGGCCTATGACAGCGCGCTCGTGGCCGATCCCTATTGCTACCCGGCGATGCTGGGCAAGGGCGAGTATTTCGAGCGCTCCGGAAACCAGCGCCAGGCGGCGCGCTTCTACAAGGATGCGCTGAGCATCGCACCGCCGCCCGAGCAAATGCCGCCCGAACTGGAGCAGCAATTTGCCCACGCACGGCAGATCGTTCAGGCCAATGCCGACAATATGAGCGCTTTCCTGCAAGAACGGCTGAGCAAGCTCAAATCGGTCTACGCCAACGAAAAGACCGGCCGTTTCGACGAGTGCGTGGGCGTCGCCGTGGGCCAAAAGAAGGTTTATGTCTCCCAACCATCGCTTCTGCACTATCCGGGCGTGCCGGCGATGCAGTTCTACGACCGGGAGCAGTTTCCCTGGCTGTCGCAACTGGAAGCGGCGACCGAAACCGTGCTCGGAGAGCTGCAGACATTGCTGCGCGAAGACGCTGGCGAATTTCAGCCTTACGTCGCCTACAAGCCGGGTACGCCCGTCAACCAGTGGCACGAACTCAATCATTCGCCGCGCTGGAGCAGCTATTTCCTCTGGAACCAGGGTGAGCGGGTCGATGCGAACTGCGCGCGCTGCCCGAAGACGGCAGAGCTCATCGGCAACCTTCCGCTGGTGGACATTGCCGGTTACGCGCCCACCGCGATGTTCTCGGTGCTTCTGCCGCACACCCGCATTCCGCCGCACACCGGCGTGACCAATGCGCGGCTGGTGGTTCATCTTCCGCTGATCGTGCCGGACAAGTGCTTCTTCCGGGTCGGCAACGACACCCGCAAGGTGGAGAAGGGCAAGGCATGGGTGTTCGACGATTCCATCGAGCACGAAGCCTGGAACGACAGCGACGAGACGCGCATCATCCTCATCGTGGATACCTGGAACCCCAATCTGAACGTCGCCGAGCGCGATCTGGTGCGCGAGCTTCTGGGCGGCATGCGCGAGTATTACCAGGAAGAGCTGTCGGTGCTGGGGCAGGACCGGCCGCGCTAGGCAATGCCGGGGCAGGGTGTTAAATCGCTCCGTTCAGGCCGGATGGAGCGCTTTTTTTGACAACCGAGGCAACGGAAGAGACCCCGAAGCAACTGGGCTTCCTGGAGACCGGCGAGACGGCCGTTCCGCTTGAAATCGAAACCTCCCCCAACTTCGCCCAGTGGCTCGGCGCCTTGGACGTGAGCCTGGTGTTCACGGCCTATCAGTCCAGCAAGGTCGTGTTCGTCGGGCGCGAGCTTGATTCGGAAAAGCTGACTTTCTCCGAGGCCGACAACATCCTGCGCTGCATGGGGCTTGGGATCCATGCCGGCGGCCGCGCGCTCACCGTGGCGACCAAGAACCAGCTCGTGCGGTTCGACAACCGGGTTCCGCCCACTTTCACTTATGAGGGCCATGACGCGATCTTCGCGCCGCACCGGACCTGGGTGACCGGATATCTCGACACCCACGACGTGGCCATGATGGCGAACAAGTCGCTGCTCTTCGTGGCCACGGCCTATTCGTGCCTGGCGACCGTCATCGACGGCTACAGTTTCAAGCCGTTCTGGCGGCCGCCGTTCATTTCGGCCATCGAGCACGAGGATCGCTGCCATCTGAACGGCATGGCGGTGGCCAATGACCGGCCCTATTTCGCGACCGCGGTGTCCGATACCGACACGCCGAACGGCTGGAAGGACCGGATGGCCGATGGCGGCGTGCTGCTCGACGTGGTGTCGGGCGCGACAGTGATGAGCGGGCTGTCGATGCCGCACTCGCCGCGGATACACAATGGGCGGCTCTGGATGCTGCAGACCGGGCTGGGGGCGCTGGGTTGGGTCGACATGACCGCCCGTGAATTCAAGCCGGTCGCCTTCTGCCCCGGCTTCGCGCGCGGGCTCGCCTTCTTCGGCGATTACGCGGTGGTGTGCCTCTCGTTGCCGCGGAGCGACGAAAAGGACTTCAGCCATATGCCGCTGGGCAAAGCCCTGGAAGAGCGGGGCGAAGCACCGCGCTGCGGCCTGATGGTGGTCGATATCCGCAACGGCGAGACGGTGGCATGGCTCACCGCCAAGGCTGGCGCGCGCGAGCTGTTCGACGTGGGATTCCTGCCGGGGGTGAGAAATCCCCGCGTGATCGACTTCCAGAACGAAGAGATCAACCGGGTCATCACGTTCGACGCGCCGTGAGCGCCGCGCCATCGCAAGCTATTCATGCTGGCTGAACCGGCGTGGGGCGGCCGCGCGCCGCCAATTGCCATTTCAAATCCGAGCCGATCGAGGCGGCACAAAAAAAGGCGGCGGCCTTTCGGGCCGCCGCCAATTCCTTGAACGTTTCGGCTAACTCAGAATTTGAGCGTGCCGGAGACGAACAACTGACGTCCCTGGATGTCGTAGACGCCCGGGAAGGT
>DATIVW010000358.1:0-22985 GCA_035465595.1 Rhizomicrobium sp.
TTGTAGAGGCCGGGCAGCCTGCGGCCGAAGCCGCCACCCAGCGGCACAAGGTGAAACTTCACCTTGTCCATCGAGAGCCCGGCGACCTTCGCGCAATGTCCGCGTGAGCCCAGGCCATCCTGTGTACCGGCCCAAACCTCCAGTGTGCCGTCGTTGCTGTAAAGCGCCGTCGCGTTCACCGGCTCCATCGCCGCATGCGCGAGATAGGGAACATGATAGGTGGCTTCAACCAGCCGGCCCTGCGCAAGCGCATCCGCTCCGGAACCAGTCTTCAGATCGGATTTGAGGCCGTCACCTTTCAATGCCTTGACGCGTGTCGCGGTGATGTCGGCGGTGGTGACGGTGCCGTTCACCCCGTTATCGAAGACGGGATTGAGCGCAGCGGCGGCGTCGCGGGCGCGCCAGAAGCGATCGGCGACCACGACGACGGCATCGTCAAGCTGCACGACCTTGTGCACGCCGCGCATCTTCGAGACTTCGTTGACGGAGACGGCTTTCAGCTTGCCGCCGAACACCGGCGAAATCCGGATCGCGGCATACATCATGCCGGGCTGTTTCACATCGAGACCGTAATTTGTCGTGCCATCGACCTTTCCGGGGATGTCGACGCGAGGGATCGATTTGCCGACAAGCGTGTACCGGGATTTCGGCTTCAATACCGGATTCGATGACGGCGAGTACGCCGCGGCATCGCTCGCCAGTTCGCCATATCCGAAGCTTTTGCCGCTGGCCGCGTGGATCACCCGATGATCCCTTGTCGAGCACTCGCCGGCTGAAACGCCCCATCTTGCGGCCGCGGCTTTGACCAGCATTTCGCGCGCGGCCGCCCCTGCGACGCGCATGGCATTTGCGCCCGTGAACCGCACGGCCGCCGATCCACCCGTGATCTGAGGCACGTAGCCAACACCTGGAATGGAAAGATTCGCGGCCATGAAGCGGAACGTGTTGGCAGTGATGCCCTTGAGATATGACGGCACCTGGGCACCGTTAAGCGCGAAGCCTTCGATCATCGCGCCATTGGCAAAATCGACATCGGTGGGCGCGGCTTCCACACGAACCTTGTCCCAGTCGGCGTCCAGCTCTTCAGCAGCCATCTGCGGCAACGATGTGTAAATGCCCGTGCCCATATCGCAATGCGGAACGACCACCGTGATCACGTCGTCCCGGCCAATCTTGATCCAGTTGTTGACAAACCTCTCGCCCGGCTTGGCGTCGAGATTGTTGATGCGTCCGATGCGGCCGCTTGGCCAAATTGCATAGCCGACGACCAACGCGCCGGCTGCTCCGAGGCCGCCCAGCAGTACCATTCTCCGTGTCGATGCCATGGCGGTTACGCCTTGGCCAGATCGCGAACCGCATTGCGGATGCGCGGGTAAGTACCGCAACGGCAGATGTTTGTGATCGCGTTCGCGAGATCTTCGTCGGTCGGACGCGGATTGGTTTGGAGGAGCGCGCTCACAGCCATGATCATCCCGGACTGGCAATAGCCGCACTGCGGAACCTGATGCTCGATCCATGCCTGCTGAACCGGAGTCAGTCCATTCGCGCCCAGCCCCTCGATGGTGGTGATCTCCGCGCCAACGACCGATGACACCGGCGTCACGCAGCTCCGCTGCGCCTGACCGTTCACATGCACGGTGCAGGCGCCGCATTGCGCGATACCGCAACCGAATTTGGTGCCCGTCAGCCCGATCTCGTCGCGGATCACCCAGAGCAACGGTGCGTCTGGTTCCACATCCAGATCGTGACTAACGCCGTTTACTTTCAATTGGATCGCCATCGCTCGCCCCCTATTTCTCAGCTAGTCGAATCCTATCATAGCTCCCGACGCTTCGCATTCTTCGCTGCAACGCGGCTAGTTTTGTCCCCTATTGCCCTTGCTGATCAGTCACCCCATTTCTGCATAACTTTTCATGTTGTCTCACGCCCTTGTGAGGCCACATTTCTTAGGAATTACAGGCACCTTGAGGACGCGGTGATTTGCCGGTGAGGGACCGATGCGGGCACTGACTGCGATCAGCATCAAGAATCCGGCTGCAGTAGCGGTCGGTGTGGCTGTCACTATCCTGTTCGGCGTGTTCGCGCTGGACTCTCTTCCGATCCAGCTCTTTCCCGACATCGACCGGCCGACAATCGGAATCGAGACCGATTGGCGGTCTGAGACGCCGCGCGAAACTGAATCGCAGATCGTTCAGCCGGAGGAAGACGTCCTCCAGGGCATTCCCGGCCTTCAGAAGATGGAAGGGTTCGCAAACAACGGCGGCGGGTACATCCAGCTCACCTTCGCGCTTGGCACCGACATGAACAGTACACTGGTCGATGTCGTGGGCCGGCTTAATCGGGTGCCGCCCCTGCCCGCCGATGCGCAAAAACCGTTCATTCAGCTCGCGAGCACGCAGAACGCGAACGCGACACTGCTCTACGTATTCATGCAGAAATTGCCCGGCAACTCGCGCGATGTGAACAGCTATACGCAATTCCTGAAGGATGTCGTGTTGCCGCGGTTGCAGGCGGTGCCTGGCGTGGGCAGCGCGCAGATCAATTCCAATGGCGGGACCGACGAACTCGATATCGTGTTCGATCCCATGCGCACGGCGCAGCTGGGAATCCAAATTCCAAAGATTGCGCAGCAGATCAGCGGATCGGAGGATGTGTCAGGCGGCACGATCGATGTCGGACGCCGCAGCTACAGCCTGGAATATCGCGGCCGCTATTCCGTGTCCCAGCTCAAGGACCTCATTCTGGAGTGGCGGGACGGCAAACCCATCCATCTCGGCGACATTGCAGACGTCCATATCGGGCGCAGCAAGGAGCAGGGTTTCGCTTACCAGAACGGCAATCCCGCGCTGGGCATCCAGATATTCCGGGCAACCGGCGCGAACGTCCTCGCGACGGTAAATGCCGTCAAGGAAGAATTGCAGAAGATCAACGACGGACCTGCGAGGGAACAGGGGGTCACGCTTCAGTACTCGTTCGATCCGTCGCATTTCATCAACCAGGCAGTGGGCATGGTGACGTCCGATCTGCTTGTTGGAATTCTGCTTGCCGTCGGCGTCCTTTGGTTTTTCATGCGCGAGTTGCGCGGCACGCTCATCATTTCCGCGGCGATCCCCATATGCCTGTTCGCGGTCGTCATGCTTCTGAACCTGACCGGCCGCACGCTGAACGTGATTTCGCTTGCCGGCCTCGCCTTCGCAACCGGCATGGTCCTGGACGCCGCGATTGTCGCTTTCGAGAATATCCTGAGGTTGCGTGAGCGCGGAATGCCTGCGGCCGAGGCTGCGCAGGTCGGAACGGATCAGGTATGGGGCGCCCTTCTCGCCTCCACCGCAACAAACGTGGCCATCTTTGTGCCCGTCATTTTCCTGAAAGACGTTGAAGGCCAGCTGTTTGCCGATTTGTCTCTTACCATCGCATTCGCAGTCTTCTGTTCGCTGTTCGTGGCGATCACGGTGGTTCCGGTCACGTCGGTCCTGTTCCTGAAGACCAGGCCAAAGGTTTCCGAGCTCTCGAATGTCTGGCATCGCATCACAAATGTCGCGATGGACCTGACGGACACGCCGCGCAAGCGGCACTACTGGATCGGAGGATTGATCCTGGGATCGGTGGTCGGTACCTGGCTGCTCCTGCCTCCGCTTCACTATCTGCCGCAGGTCAAGCGTGCTGCCATCGACGGCTTCATCCAGCTTCCAACCGCCATGACGCCCGCCGCTGTCGACCAGGAAGTTGCAAAGCCCATCATCGACAGGCTGGCGCCTTATCTGAAGGGCGACAAGCAGCCCAAGCTTCTCAACTATTACGTGAAGATGGACGGCCCCGGCTTCATGGACATGGCCGTACGCGTCCCGAACGATTCCGACTTTCCGGAACTCGAAAAGATCGTGCGCAGCAGCATCATCACCGACCTCGGCGACGCACAGGCCTTTGCCCAGATGGGATCACTGTTCGGCGGGTTTGATGAGGGCGGCGGCGTGACGATCGCCATCCAGTCGAACGATGAAAGCGCCATGCGCGCAGCGGCGAAAAAAGGCTTTGCGCTTCTCACGGCGCGGTTTCCGGATGGCGTGGTGAACACAAACCCCACCCTCGACTTCGATCAGCCCCAATTGAAGATGATTCCCGATGACCGCTCGATCGCTGAAGTGGGATGGAGTCGGCCGGACGTCGGGTCGCTGTCGCAGGCACTGGGCGAAGGCCTCTATGTCGGTCAACGATATGATGGCGCGCGACAGCTATATCTCATCCTGAAGTCGCAGCCGCTGAAATCGCCTGAAGACGTCGCGGATGTGCCGGTAGCGACGCCGAACGGCGGCATCGTTCCATTCAACCATGTCGTCAACATCCAGCGGACATTGGCGCCGTCCGGCACCTACCGGCTCAATCGCCGCAGGACCTTTGCGCTCAATCTTCAGCCGCCGAGCGGCATGGCCCTCCAGGATGTGATGGCGATCGTCCACAAGGAAATCGAACCGAAGATCCGAAAGATGCTGCCGGCGGACGGTACCATCAGTTACGGCGCCGCAGCCGACCACTTGAACAACGCGCTGTGGAGCATGGGCAAGAACTTCGGCCTCGCCGTATTGCTGCTTTTCCTCATCATGGCGGCGCTGTTCAAGTCCGTGTGGGACTCGGTCATCGCAACCATCGCGTTGCCTCTGGGCACGGTCGGCGGCATGGCGGCCCTGCGATTGCTCGGGTTGTTCACCTTCCAGCCGCTCGACCTGATCACGATGATCGGGTTCATCATCGTTCTTGGCCTGGTGGTGAATAACACCATCCTTTTGGTCGCCCGCACGAGGCAGGCGGAGGCCGAAGGCATGACCCGCGTCGATGCCGTGCGGTCAAGTCTGGAGACGCGCCTGCGACCGATCTTCTCCAGCACGCTCACTGCCGTGTTCGGCATGCTGCCGCTCGTCCTCATTCCCGGGCCGGGCGCGGAAGTCTATCGCGGCCTTGGTGCTGTTATCGTCGGCGGCCTTCTGGTCAGCCACATCTTCACACTCATCCTGATGCCGGCCCTTCTCCGTCTGGGCGAGAAAACCGAAGTTGCCTATCGCGAGCCATTGGTGCCGGACAATCCAACGCTGGAAGCAGCCTGAGGGCAAAGACATGAAACGGAGCGCGTTTTTCGGGACATTGACTGCGGTGGCGATGCTCGCACCTGCTGTTGCGCAGCAGACGGTGGCGCCGTCGGTCACGGTCACCGCGGCCAAGGTGGTGCGTATGGCACCAAATATGGGCCTGCCCGGGACCGTTGTGTCGCGCAACGACTCCCATCTGGCCTCGGAGGTCGAGGGGCGCGTGGCGTGGGTGGCGGAAGTCGGCACGGCCGTGAAACAGGGCGACGTCGTCGCCAGGATCGACAGCGATGTCATCGGCCTCCAGCTTGCCTCCGACAAGGCGAACAGCGCGCGGCTCGCGGCGCAGCTCAGCTATGATCGCGGACAGGCCGAACGCATGCAGAAGCTGTTCGGCATGAACGCTATCGCCAGAAGCACGCGGGACCAGGCCGTGTCGACGCGGGACATGGACGCCGCTGCGCTGGCGCAGGCACAGGCCGCGCAGAAGAAGTCCCAATACCAGTTCGACCACAGCCAGATCCGGGCCCCCTTCCCCGGCCGTGTCGTCGCGCGGCTGATCAATGCCGGCGAGTATGCGGCGGCCGGCAAGGACATCGTCCGCCTTGTCGAGACCGACGCGATCGAGGTGAGCACCCAGATCCCGATCGACTCATCGCACTTCCTGCGCGAAGGCCAGACCGAGATCGTCATGATCCAGAACAGGCCGGTGACTGGCACGGTTCGCGCGGTCGTTCCCGTTGGCGACATCGCCAGCCGCACCCTGGAAATCAGACTGACCCTGCCACCGAACTCGGCCTATGTGGGCGATGCGGCCAAGGTCCTGATCCCGACCGCGCAGCCGCGCAACGTGCTGGCCGTGCCGCGAGATGCGCTCATCCTGCGCGAAGACAACACCTACGTCTTCAAGGTGGACAAGAAGAACGTCGCCAGCCGCGTGGCCGTCGAGACCGGCACCGAGGACGGCGCCATGGTGGAGGTCAAAGGCCAGGTCGCGGCGGGAGACCACGTGATCGTGCGCGGCGGAGAGCGGCTGGAAGCCGGTCAGAAGGTCCGCGCCATCATGGCGTCCTGACGCAGCAGATTTGCGCTATGGTCGCGCCCGGATAACGGGAGCGGCTCATGATCAAGCTGACATTCTGCCTTCATCGCCTGCCGGGCATGAGCCGCGAGGCATTCCAGGCGTACTGGTTCGATAACCATGCGCCGCTGGTGGCAAGGCACAGCAAGGTTCTGCGCATCCGCCGCTACGTCCAGATGCATTCCGCAACCCATGCCTTCAACGACGTCATCCGCGCCAGCCGCGACGCGCCGGAGATGTATGACGGGGTTGCCGAACTCTGGTGGGATTCAATCGAGGATCTCGCCGCCGCGCCGACGCCCGAGAGTCAGGCCGCCGGGCTCGCGCTTCTGGAGGACGAACGCAAGTTCATCGACCTTTCACGCTCGCCGCTCTTCATCGGCGAGGAGAAGGTCATCGTCTCCTAGAGCCGTGTCTGGCGAGGTAGCGCCTCGCCAATGCGATGTTGCGGCGGTTCGACTTGAAACTGACGTCGAACATGTCGCCCAGGACCGGCACCGAGCCCACCACCGTATCGAGCGCCACGTTCCAGACCATGCGCGTCTTCACCCATGGCGACAGGCCCAGTTCGGAGGCGCGCGAGATCAGATAGAAGCTGATCAAGGCCGAGATGATATCGCCCACCACCGGCACCAGTCCGATCATGCCATCGAGGCCGAAGCGGACATTGGTCCCCGGTAGGACGAACCGCGAATCCAGAAGATCGGCGAGCCATTCCAGTTGCGCGAGCAGCTCCTCCGCCGAGAGCTTTCCCGGCGGGATGATTTCGATGCGCGGAGCGACTCTCGTGGGCATGGCTGGCTTGTAGAAGCCAATGGCGGCGAAATCGCGGCGATCAGATATCCGCGTAGCAACGCACCTCGTCGGCCGCGCCGGGGGTCGTGATCGCGCCGTCGCGCGCCGGTCCCACATTCTTCGCATAGCGCGCCAGCACACCGCTCCTGAACGCCGGTGCCTTCGGCTTCCACGACTTGCGGCGCTCGGCGAGCTCTGCATCCGAGACCTCGACATCCATCGTGCCCTTGTCCGCATCGATGGTGATGATGTCGCCGTCCTTTAGCAGGCCGATCGGGCCGCCTTCCGCCGCCTCAGGGCCGACATGGCCGACGCAGAGGCCGCGTGTGCCGCCGGAGAAGCGCCCGTCGGTGATAAGCGCGATGTTCTCGACACCCTGCCCGTACAGCGCCGCCGTGGTCGACAGCATCTCGCGCATGCCGGGGCCACCCTTGGGACCTTCGTAGCGGATGACGATGACATCGCCTTCCTTGTAGTTGCGCGCCTGGACGGCCGCGAAGGCGTCCTCCTCGCAATCGAACACGCGAGCCGGGCCGCGGTGCTTGATGTGCTTGAGGCCCGCGATCTTCACGATGGCCCCTTCCGGCGCGAGATTGCCATTCAGGCCGACCACGCCGCCGGTGGGTGCGAGGGCGTGAGCGACGTCCTTCATCACCTTCTGGTCTGGATTGAACTTCACGTCCTTCAGGTTCTCGGCGACGGTCTTGCCGGTCACCGTCATGCAATCGCCGTGGAGCAGGCCCGCGTCGAGCAGCGCCCGCATCAGCATGGGCACGCCACCGACTTCCCACATGTCCTTGGCGACATACTGGCCGCCCGGCTTCAGCGAAGCGAGATAGGGCGTCTTGCGGAAGATCTCCGCCACGTCGAACAGGTCGAACTTGATGCCGGCCTCGTTCGCCATCGCCGGTAGATGCAGCGCCGCATTGGTGGAGCCGCCGGTGGCCGCGACGACCATCGCCGCGTTCTCGAAAGCCTTCCGTGTACAGATTGTCCGTGGGCGGAGGTTTGAGGCGACCAGGTTCATCACCTGCTCGCCCGCCTTCAGCGCGAAATCGTCGCGCGCCAAGACTTCCGCCGGCGGTCCCGAGGAGTATGGCAGCGCGAGGCCGATCGCTTCGGCGACGCAGGCCATGGTGTTGGCGGTGAACTGTCCGCCGCAGGCGCCGGCGCCGGGGCATGCGTGGCGTTCCAACTCGGTGAGATCGCAGGCCGGCATCTTTCCCGCGGCGAACTGGCCGACACCTTCGAAGATGTCGACCACCGTCACGTCCCTGCCCTTCACGCGGCCCGGCATGATCGAGCCGCCGTAGAGGAACACGCTCGGCACGTTCAGGCGCAGCATCGCCATCATCATGCCCGGAAGGCTCTTGTCGCAGCCGGCGATGCCGACCAGAGCATCGTAGCAATGACCGCGCATCGTCAGCTCGACGGAATCCGCGATCACCTCGCGGCTGACGAGCGAGGACTTCATGCCCTCATGGCCCATCGCGATGCCGTCGGTGACGGTGATGGTGCAGAACTCGCGCGGTGTGCCGCCGTTCTCCTTCACGCCCTTCTTGGCGGACTGCGCCTGGCGCATCAGCGCGATGTTGCAGGGCGCGGCCTCGTTCCAGCATGACGCGACACCGACGAAGGGACGATGGATCTCTTCCTCGGTCAGCCCCATCGCGTAGTAGTAGGAGCGGTGCGGCGCGCGTTCAGGGCCTTCGGTAACGTGGCGCGAGGGCAGCCTGGACTTGTCGAACTTCGGCATGGCGAAACCTGAAAATCTCTGCTGAAACTTTCATGCCGCGCCGCAGCATTTCTCGCAATGGAATTGTTTGTCGATTTTTGCCCGGCGCAAGCAGCACGGCATCAACATCTGGTAGATCTTCAACTTATTCCTACACCTACTCGTTTGAAGGATTTCGAGTTACCCCCTCCCCTTCACCCCCTCCTTCCTTGGTGATTTTGAAAAAGGATCGGCTGAAGGCGCCGAGACGCGGATCCCGTCGGCAACCAAATATGATAATTATCCTGACGGCACAATCAAGTGATGTCCGCCCGCGTTGAATCGAACTTCGCCAGACACACATGACCAGCAGGAGCACGGAGGGTTTTCATGGCGGGCAAGCTGCGTCCGGGAGATCGCATCAAGGCGCGGACGTTGACGGATATCGGAGGCCGATCCGTCGCGGTGCCCGATCCCGACCGGATGGTGCATCTGCAATTCCGGCGCTTCGCCGGGTGCCCGATCTGCAACCTGCATCTGCGCTCGTTCAGCCGGCGGCTCGGCGAAATCGATGCAGCAGGCGTGCGGGAAGTCGTGGTGTTTCATTCGACCGCGGACGAAATGCGGCGCTACGAATCCGACCTGCCTTTTGCCGCGATCGGCGACCCGCAGAAAGTGATTTATGCGGAATTCGGCGTCGAAGCCGGGTTGCGCGCGCTTCTCGATCCGCGCGCATGGGCCGGCATCCTCGGCGGCGTGGTGGATGCGACAGCCGAAAGCATCCGCCGCGGCAGGCTTATGGGCAACGCCAATCCGCATGGCGGGCGCGTCGGCCTGCCCGCCGATTTCCTGATCGCGCCGGACGGCCGCGTGCGGGCCTGCAAATATGGCGCGCACGCAGACGACCAGTGGAGCGTTGACGAAATGCTGGCGCTGGCGCGCTAGCTATTCTGCAGCGACGGCTTCCAGCGCCGGATAGTCGGTATAGCCGTGCGGCCCGTTGGAATAGAACGTGGTCGCGTCCCATTTGTTGAGCGGCGCGTTCTTCCGGAAACGCGTTTCAAGATCGGGGTTGGCAATGTAGTCCTTGCCCCAGGCGACGGCGTCCGCGATGCCGGACGCCAGCGCGGCCTCGGCGCTCTCCTTCGTGAAGCCTTCATTGGCGACATAGACGCCGCCGAACGCCTCCTTCAGCAGCGGGCCGATGCTGTCTTCCGCCTGGCGTTCACGGGCACAGATGAATGCGAGCTTGCGCTTGCCCAGTTCCTTCGCGACATAGGTGAAGGTGCCCTTCAGATCGCTGTCGCCCATCGTGTGCGCGTCGCCGCGCGGCGCCAGATGCATGCCGACGCGATCCGGCCCCCAAACCTCGCAAACGGCATCGGCCACTTCCAGCATCAGGCGCGCGCGCTTCTCGCGCGTGCCGCCATAGGCATCGGTGCGGTGGTTGGTGCTGTCCTGCAGGAACTGGTCGAGCAGGTAGCCGTTCGCGCCGTGAATCTCCACGCCGTCGAAGCCGGCCTTCTTCGCGTTCTCCGCGCCTTTTCTGTAGGCGGCAATCACGCCGGGGATTTCGCCCGTCTCCAGCGCGCGCGGCGCGGAATAGTCGCGCTCCGGCCGCAGCAGGCTCACATGGCCCTTCGCGGCGATTGCGCTGGCGGAAACCGGTTGCCTCCCATCGAGGAATTGGGGATCGGAGATGCGGCCGACATGCCAGAGCTGCAGGAAGATGTGGCCGCCCTTCCTGTGAACGGCGTCCACGACCGGTTTCCAGCCTTCGGTCTGCGCGTCGGACCAGATGCCCGGCGTATTGGGATAGCCCACGCCCATCGGATCGACGGATGTTGCTTCCGTCATGATGAGGCCCGCGCCGGCGCGCTGCGCGTAATACTCGATGGCGAGCGGCGCAGGCACTCGGCTGCCTTCGAGGGCGCGCGTGCGCGTGAGCGGCGCCATCCAGATGCGATTGGGCAAAGTGAGAGCGCCCACCTTTATGGGATCGAACAGTGTCGGCATTGTGGAATCTCCGGTGTCAGGAATAGCGATGCGATGCAGTTAAGCACCGTTCCTCGCATTCGCAACCACCGCATGAATTCGCGTATTGCGTATATGGAAAAGCCCGGCGGATTTCTCCGCCGGGCCTATCACCATCGCTCACGCTCCCGCGCTCAGCGATAGTAATGCCAGTGACCGTAGCGGTCGTAGTAACCGCGGTGGTGATGGCGATAATGATAGTGATGGTAGTAGTGGCCGCGGCAGCCGCTGGCGCCGATCGAATGGCCCGCAAGGCCGCCGACCACTGCACCGCCGACGATGCCGACAGCGCTGCCATGCGTCAGCGCGCTGCCAAGGACGCCGCCCGTCACGCCGCCGACCACCGTGCCGGTCGTCTTGCGGCCTTCGCATCCCGCATTGGCCGCCGTCGCGGCGGTGCCGAGCGCCATGACCGAAATCGCAGCGATCTTCGCGAATCGTTTGAACATCGAAACTCTCCTCAATTGCCGGACTAGATGTCCGGTTTCCCCGTCCAACTGCATAACGAACATGTAACCGAAAAGTTCCCTACGCCAGACGCCCTACCGCTTCCTTCAGCCGGGCGGCCGTGGCCGCATATTCGGCGCGCTTTTCGCGCTGCTCGGCGAGGACGTCTTCGGGCGCCCGCGAAACGAATTGTTCGTTGGAGAGCTTGGCATCGATTCGGCCGATCTCTTCCTCGGCCTTCTTCAATTCCTTCTCCAGGCGCGCACGTTCCTTCGCGAAGTCGATGACGTCGCCCAGCGGCAATCCCACGGTGGCTTCACCGATGACGAATTGCGCCGAACCTTTCGGCAGCGCGTCCGCGACATCTGCTGAGGACAGCCGGGCGAGAGTGAGGATGACGTCGTGGTTGGCGGTCAGCGTCGCCTTGCTCGCGGCACCGGCATCCTTCAGCACAAGAGCGATCTTCGCGGCCGGCGGCACGTTCATTTCCGCGCGGACGGAGCGGACGCCTTTCACAAGGTCGATCACCCAGTTCATCGCGCGGCTGGCGTCTTCGAACTTCGGCAGGTGATCCAGCTTCGGCCAAGGACCCTCGATCAGCATGGACGCACGCGGGGCGACCGCCGTGCGCGCCCAAAGCTCTTCGGTATGAAGGGCATCAGGGGATGCAGCAGCTGGAAGATCGTGTCGCGCGCCCACGCCGCAGTGGCGCGGGTTTCAGCCTTCGCCTTCTCGTCGCTGCCGTTGAAGATCGGCTTGGCGATCTCGAGATACCAGTCGCAGTACACGTCGTAGATGAAGTGATAGGCCGCGCCGGCCGCTTCGTTGAAGCGCAGCGCTTCCAGCTTGGTCGTGAGTTCCTGTGCCGTCGCGGCGGTTTCAGCGACGATCCACTGGTTGGGCGTGAGCGTGACTTTCGACGGATCGAAACCTTCGACCGTCTGGCAGCCATTCATTTCGCAGAAGCGCGTGGCGTTCCACAGTTTGGTCGCGAAGTTGCGGTTCACTTCCACGCGGCTGGGGCCGATGCGCATGTCGCGCCCCTGCCCGGCCGCCAGCGCCAGCGTGAAGCGCAGCGCGTCCGCGCCATATTCGTCGATGAGATCGAGCGGGTCGACGACGTTGCCCTTCGTCTTCGACATCTTCACGCCCTTCTCGTCGAGAACGCGCGTGTGGATGAAGACGGTGTGGAACGGCACGTCCGGCATGAACCACAGGCTCATCATCATCATGCGGGCGACCCAGAAGAAGATGATGTCGAAGCCCGTGACGAGAACCGATGTGGGATAGAAGCGCTTCAGCTCCGGCGTTTGGTCCGGCCAGCCGAGCGTGGAGAACGCCCACAAAGCGGACGAGAACCAGGTGTCGAGAACGTCGGGATCGCGCGTGAGCGCCTTGCCGCCGGCCTGCGCTTTCGCTTCGTCTTCGGTCTCGGCGCAATAGATCTTGCCGTCCGCGTCATACCAGACCGGAATCTGGTGGCCCCACCACAGCTGGCGCGAGATGCACCAGGGCTGGATGTTGCGCATCCAGTGGAAATAGACGTTCGTCCAGTTGTCCGGCACGAATTTCGTGCGGCCGTCTTCCACAGCCTTGATCGCCCTGTCGGCGAGCGGCTGGACGTTGAGATACCACTGCTCGGTCATCATCGGCTCGAGCACGACGGTCTTGGTCTTCTCGTCATGCGGCACCGCGTGGGTGATCGGCTCGATCCGGTCGAGCAGCTCGACGGCCTCCAGATCGGCGACGATGGTCTTGCGCGCCACGAAACGGTCGAGCCCGCGATAGGCTTCGGGCACCGTGTCGTTCAGCGTGCCGTCCTTGTTCAGGATGTTCAGCACCGGAAGGTTGTGGCGCCTGCCGACTTCGAAGTCGTTGAAGTCATGGCCCGGTGTGATCTTCACCGCGCCGGTGCCCTTCTCCGGATCGGAGTGTTCGTCGGCGATGATCGGGATGCGCCGGTTGGCGAGCGGCAGCACCGCGAACTTTCCGATCAGGTCCTTGTAGCGCTCGTCGTCCGGATGCACCGCGACGGCGGCGTCGCCCAGCATCGTTTCCGGGCGCGTGGTGGCGACCATGATGAAGCGGCCGGCCTGTCCGTCGATGGGATATTTGAGGTACCAGAGGTGCCCCTTCATCTCGATGTTCTCGACTTCGAGATCGGACACGGCGGTTTGCAGGCGCGGGTCCCAGTTCACAAGGCGCTTGTCCTTGTAGATGAGACCCTGCTTGTAGAGCTCCACGAACACCTTCAGCACCGCGCGCGAAAGGCCTTCGTCCATCGTGAAGCGCTCGCGCGACCAGTCGGCGGAGGCGCCGAGGCGGCGAAGCTGCTGGGTGATGGCGCCGCCGGATTCATTCTTCCAGCGCCACACTTCCTCCAGAAATTTCTCGCGGCCCATGCCGACGCGGCTCTGCTGCTTCTCCGCAAGCTGGCGCTCGACGACGAGCTGCGTGGCGATGCCGGCGTGGTCCATGCCCGGCTGCCACAGCACGTCCTTGCCGCGCATGCGTTCGAAGCGCGCGAGCGCGTCCTGCAGCGTGTTGTTCAGCGCGTGGCCGATATGCAGGCGGCCGGTGACGTTGGGCGGCGGGATGACGATGGAAAAGGGCTCGGCGTCCGGGCGGCGGCCCGCGCGGAAGGCCCCGGAGCGCTCCCACTCCGCGTAAATCCGGGTTTCGACTTCGCCGGGATTGAAGGTCTTGTCGAGCATGAAACAGGAGGTCCTCTATGCGCCGGTTCTGGGCAAACCGCCCGGAAGCGTCAAGAGGAGGCTTTCCGGGGAGGTTTTCGCCGCCCCGGCCTGATTATGTCAGGTCACGAAGCTAGCGCTTGCCGCGCGCCTTTACGGCACGGGCGACTTCATCCCTTACGGCGCCTTCCAGGATCGCCGGGAAATGCTCGTCCATCCATTCGCGGATGAGCGGCTTCATGGCGGCGAGCAGCTCGTTCTTCTGCGCGCTCATCCACTGGTCGATATGCGGGCCGACGGCATCGCGCACGGCGCGTTCGAACACCGCTTCCACGGAGTCGCCGTCCACGGTCGTGCTGCGGAAGGTCGAAGCCATCGGCGCCGGCGCGGGGCGCGCGGCCGCTTCGTCTTCGGCATCGAGCTTGCTGAAGGCATCGTCGATGGCGCGGCGGGTCTTGTCCGAGAAGATGTCCGAACCGGTCACCGGCGGCGACGGTTCCTCGATCGACTGGAACACCACTTCATCGGCCGGGGCGGGCTTGGCCGGCTCTTCGATTTCGTCCGTCAGTTCCAGCACGTCTTCCTCGACAGCTTTCGCAACCGGTGCCGGCGCGGGCGCAGGAGCGGCTGCGGGAGCCGGCGATGCGGCGGCGGCAGGCGCCGGCGCGGTTTCCGGCGGCGCGGCTTCGCTGGAGTCCTCGGAAATGATCTTCCGGATGGACGCCAGAATCTCTTCCATCGTCGGTTCGTGCTGGGGACTGCTTGCCATGCGTTTGCTCCGGCCGCTCGGGCGCGCGGGTGACGTCTACGAACCTAAGACAGTTGCCGAAAGAAGGAAAGACGGAGTTAACGGATAGCCCGTTTTCGCGCGGCAATCGCGCGCGATCTTAACGATTGCATGACGGACTCTAGTCGCCGAATCCGATCCAGCGCGCGTGATCGCTGTCGTAGTGCTCGTGCGGATCGTAATACTTCACGTTCAGCTTCAGGTATCGGGCTGTAAGCTGCCCTGTCGATTGCAGAACCTGATACGCCGCCACGAAGGCGTCGCGCTGCGACGAGACGACCGCGACCTGCGCATTCAGCAGTTCCTGCTGGGCGTTGAGCACGTCCAGAATCGTCCGGCCGCCGACCTCCTGCTCCTTCTTCACGCCCTCATAGGCGATCTGGTCGGCATCGACCTGGGCCTGGTTGGACTCGATCGCAGCCTTGGCGGCGACATAGGTGTTCCAGGCGCTCTGCACGTCCGCCTGGACCTGGCGGTCCGCGGCGACGACCTGAAGCTGCGTCTGGCTGTGCAATTCCTTGGCCTGCCGGATCTCGGCGTACTCCGCACCGCCCTGGTAGATCGGCACGGTGACCTGCGCGAACACCGTGGTGACATGCGAATTGCCCGGCTGGCCGAACTGCGCGCCGGCCGAGCTCTTCTGATACTGGTACTGGCCCTGGATCCCGAGTTGCGGCGAGAGGCTGCCGACCGCATCGTCGACCGCAAGATCGGCCGCGCGCTCCGCGTCGCGGGCGCCGACGACGATGGGATTGTTCTTCGTGCCCGCCGCAGCCGCTTCTTCTTCCGTCGCCGGGAGCTTGGGCAATGCCGGCTGTTCTTCCAGCGCTTCGGCGGGGCGGCCGATCACCTGCTCGAACACCGCGCGGTCCGACGCGAGCTGCCCGCGCGCCAGTGTGAGCTGCGCCTGCGCGCCGGCGAGGCGCGCCTGCGACTGCGAGACGTCGGTCTTGGTGAGTTCGCCGACCTGGAATTGCTTGGTCGTCGCATCGAGCTGCTTTTGCAGCACCGCGACGTTGTTCTCGCGCAGCTTCACCGTCGATGTGTCGCGCACGACGTTCATGTAGGCGGCGACGGCGCCCAGCAGCGTCTGCTGCTCGCTGTCGATCAGCTGCGCGCGGCCCGCGCGGACAAGCGCCTTGGCGCGGCCAACTTCGGCGATGGTCTTGCCGCCGCGAAAGAGCGGCTGGGTAACGGTAAGCTGTCCCTGAATCGGGTGATCGGTGATCGCGCCGCCCGGTATCGCCGGGCTCAGGTCTCCGAACTGTTCGCGCTGATAGCCATATTGCCCATCGATGTTGACGGTCGGCCGCCAGCCGGCATTGGCCTTGGCCACGTTCTCGTCGGTGGCGCGAAGACCGGCGCGGGATGCGTCCAGATTGGGATTGGTCTCGTAGGCAAGGCCCAGCGCGTCATTGAGCGTTATGGTCTCGGCCTGGGCGGCCATGCCCATCGCAGCGAACGCGGCAACAGCCGCCCCGAAAAGCACCCTCGACATGACCTGTTGCCCCAAACTCTTTGTCCAGATTCCCATGTGGGAATTCTAGAAGACAAATCCAACCTTTTCCCGGAAACCGGGAAGGATGGGCGCGTCCGCATCGAACGCCGCCCGGGTGCCGATCTGCCCCTTTTCCTTCAGGAACACTGTCGCGTGGCCCGAGGCACCGGACTTGACGACCGCCACCAGCCGGCCGCCCTCGGCAAGCTGCCCCAACAGTGCGTCCGGGCGGGTTTCGATCGCGCCATTCAGGAATATGACGTCATACGGAGCCTTCGTCTTGTGCCCTTCGGCAAGGCTGCCCTGTACGACCGCAGCGTTGGAGGCGCCCGCGACGGGAAGCGTTTCGCTGGCAACGCGCACCAGATCCGCATCCTGTTCAACGCCGGTCACTAGTCCACCGATGCGCGCGAGAACGGCGGACGAATAACCGGTCGCGCAACCGACATCGAGGATCCTGTCCGTCGGCTTGATTTCCGCGAGCTGAAGGAGCTTGGCGAGCGTGCGCGGCTCCAGCAGATAGCGGCCCTGCACGACCTCGATCGGCGCGTCGGCGTATGCGGTGCCCTTGCGCACGGTCGGCACGAAACGTTCGCGGGGGACATCGCGCATCGCTTCCTGCACCCGGACATCGGTGACGTCGTTCACGCGCACTTGCGATTCGACCATGTTGAGGCGCTGGGCGAGATAATCGGGCATCGGAAGCGACTCGCGAGGAAGAGCTGAATTGCGGCGGCTTATACGGTGCGCGTCCCCGCCTTACAACGCGGCAAACGCCCGGATGTGGTTGTTATTGGCGGACGATCTGATATAGCCCGCTCCCGGCCTGGATGCTTGGGTTGGCCTCGTGGCGGAGTGGTGACGCAGCGGATTGCAAATCCGTGAACCCCGGTTCAATTCCGGGCGAGGCCTCCAATCCATTCCTTCCGAATCTGGCCGGATGACAGGGCACCCCGACTGGTTCGAAGGACCTGGACTGGCAAGCCGGCTCTCATCGCCCGGTTTTTCCCCAGCTATCTGCGCCCGAATCTAGATTTTCCTGTGGACCAAGCCCGTCCTACCAGCGGTGGTAGTGTCGTTAAGGTTTCATTAACCTTACTGTGGCAACCTCTGATCGTCTTCCCTTGAAGACACCCCACCATTACCCAACGCCTTGGGGCCAAGCTCACCGCTTGGCCCTTTTTTCTTGTCCGAAGCCCTGCCCCATCTTTGTGACAGCCCGCCTATGGCACGGCGCAGCCATGATCGCCCGTACCATGCGACGGTACGGCGCCGGAGACGGCGCACCGGGGCGAAATCGATCGATAGAATGAATACGCCGACGGGGATCATCCAAATCCCCAGCACCGGCAATATCGCGAACATTCCCCCCAAGATGAACGCAATGCCGAGCGCTATGCGCAGCGGCTTGGAGCTAGGCAGAGTGACTGTGTGTTGGCCGAAGCGCAGCGTATGGCGGGCGATGTCGGCGTCCTTTCCTGAATGGGCGTCGGCGATGGCGCCGCAGCACGGGTTGTTTCGCTCGCGAAACTTGATATAGGGACGCCCCGAGCGATGCGCCACCGGCGCAGCCCAATGTTCCGCGGTAGCTCAGTGGTAGAGCAGCCGGCTGTTAACCGGCTGGTCGTAGGTTCGAATCCTACCCGCGGAGCCATCTTTCTCCTCTGTGCGGCCCGCCGCATTCCCGATGCGACTGTCTCGTATGCCCGTGCATCTGCACGCCTTCATTGCTGCATTGTAAACTTCAAGACAAAGTTCCAGAAGTTCTTCGTGTAGTCATTCGGTTTACTTGAAATCAACTGCGGCAGGCGTCCAATCGGTACGGAAACGTACAGGGCGACTTTTCGTACTCTTGCCCGGCACCGCACAGGGGCCACGCAGTGTTGAAAAACATCCACAGCGAACCGCGCACGCCGATCACGCAGGCCGAACTGAATGCTGCGATGGCTTCGCACGAAAAATACGTCGCGGCGCAAGGCGGCCTGCGCGCCCAGTTCACTCTCAAATTGCTCGATGGCCTGAACCTCGCCAACCGCAACCTGTCCGATGCGGATTTCAGCGGTGCGTCCCTCGTGAGCGCCACCCTGTTCGGATCGAACCTGATGCGCGCCAACTTTTATTGCGCCGACCTGCGCGGATGCAATTTGCGCTGCGCGAATCTGGCGCGTGCCGATCTTCGCGGCGCCTCTTTCAAGGGCGCGAACTTGTCGAACGCCATGCTGGACAATGCCGACATGCGCGCGGCGACCATGATGTTCGTAAGGCCCGGCGGAGTTTCCGTGCTCGACCGCAACAAGGCAACGTATGACGACAATCAGGCGGTCGGTGTCGATTTCTCGAACTGCTCCATGAAAAATGTTTCGCTCGGCAACGCCAAGCTGAGCGGCGCGAATTTCAGCGGCGCCATTCTGCACGGCGCCAATTTCAAGGGAGCGCAGCTGCCCAACGTCATGCTCGATGGCGCCATTCTTACGGGCGTTTCGCTGAAGGACCTCGCAGTGCCGCAGACAGCACTCAAGGGCTGCGTCACGGACGCCTCGCAGGAGTGCATCAGCCGCGCGAATTCACTCAAGGCGGAAATCGAAGCGCATGAGCGCTGGATCGGCGGGGGCGGCAAGGTGGGAAAACCCACAACGCTCGACGGCGAAGACATCAGGCCGTTGCAGGGCTTCTTTGCCGGGCGTCCGCTTTCCGCCCTCTCGCTGCGCAACGCCATGGCGATCGGCGCAGATTTTTCGGGCTGTCAGCTCCAGGGTGCGCGTTTCGACGGCGCCGATCTTCGGGATGCCAACTTCACAGGCGCAGACCTGCGCGGTGCGTCTTTCGCCGGCGCGAATCTGCATCACGCCCGGTTCGATCGCGCCGACATGACGCCTCTCGCGCTGGCGAACGGAACATCCCTTGCGCCTAACCTTCTTTCGGCACAGGCCGCGCCGGAACAGTTCTTCAGCGCCATCATGGACGGCGACGCCTCGTCTCTCGGCCTTGGCGCGGAAAGCTCCGCGATAGCTCAGCGGTAGAGCGGCCGGCGGGCTGGTCGCAGGTTCGAATCCGGTCCGCGGAGCCGTTCCTTCCCAATGAACCGATGACCTGCGCGAACCGTATATTCTCGCGCATGCGCCCGGTCATCGTCTGGTTCCGTCAGGATTTGCGACTCGCGGACAACCCCGCGCTGGTCCACGCCGTTCAAAGCGGCCGACCCATCATCTGCGTCTATGTCCTCGACGACGAAACCCCCAAACAATGGAAATGGGGCGGCGCATCCCGCTGGTGGCTGCACGGAAGCCTGGCGTCACTCTCAAAACATGTCGCCGACAAGGGCGGCAGGCTCATCCTGCGAAGAGGCCGCGCCGACGCCGTGATCGAAATGCTGGTGTCGGGAAGCGATGCCGAAGCGATCTTCTGGAATCGCTGCTACGAGCCATTCGCCATCGCGCGCGACAGGAAACTCAAGACGTCGCTCGCCGGCAAGAAGGTCCGCGTTCAAAGCTTCAACGGCTCGCTTTTGTGCGAGCCATGGGACGTGAAGACGAAGACCGGCGGCTCCTATCGGGTGTTCACGCCGTTCTGGCGCGCGGCGCGGCAAACGGTTTCACGGGAAAAACCGCATCCGGTTCCAAGCGAAATCCATTTTTGCGAGTCCGCTATCGGCAGCGACAAGCTAGAAGACTGGAAGCTGCTTCCGCACGAGCCCGAACCGGATTGGGCCAGTGGCCTGCGCGAGATGTGGACGCCGGGGGAAAGCGCGGCGCGCGATGCGCTGCGGGATTTTGTCGATCGCCTGGGCAAATACCCCAAGGGCCGGGACCGTCCGGACCGGGATTACACCTCCCGCCTGTCGCCGCATCTGCATTGGGGCGAGATTTCGCCGCGACAGGTCTGGCATACCGTGTCCGCGCATCATGGAAGCGGCAGTGACAAGTTCCTGTCGGAGATCGGCTGGCGCGAATTCTCCCATCACCTGCTCTTCCACAATCCGCACCTGCCGGAAAAAGCCTTGCGACAGGAATTCGAGAAGATGGCCTGGCGGCGCGACGGCAAATCCTTCCGCGCATGGACCAAAGGACAAACCGGGATACCCATCGTGGACGCCGGAATGCGCCAGCTCTGGAAGACCGGATGGATGCACAATCGCGTGCGCATGATCGCCGCTTCCCTTCTTGTGAAGCATCTGCTCATCGATTGGCGGCACGGCGAGGAATGGTTCTGGGACACGCTGGTGGATGCCGACCTCGCGAACAATTCGGAGAACTGGCAGTGGGTCGCGGGCTGCGGCGCGGACGCATCGCCCTTCTTCCGGATATTCAATCCTGTGCTGCAGGGCGAAAAATTCGATCCCGAAGGCGACTATGTGCGGCGCTATGTTCCGGAACTTGCGAACATGCCCGGGTCGCACATCCACAGGCCGTGGGACGCGCCGGCGGATATGCTGGCCGAGGCGGGCGTCAGGCCCGGCGAGAACTACCCCAAACCGATTGTGGATCTCGACCAGGGCCGGAAGCGCGCACTCGCCGCATTCCAGCAATTGCGCGGCTCTTGAAGCGCCCTTGGTGGCCCTCTAGCTTCATCGGTGACGACATTTTCCAACGGCCGATGGACATCAAGCACGATTCCCTCGCGGCGATCGGCAATACGCCGCTCATCCGCCTGAAGCACGCATCCGAAGTCACCGGTTGCGAAATCCTCGGCAAGGCCGAGTTCATGAACCCCGGACAGTCAGTAAAGGACCGCGCCGCCCTTTTCATCGTGAAGGATGCGATGACGAAGGGAACGCTCCGGCCCGGCGGGGTGATCGTCGAAGGCACCGCCGGCAATACCGGGATCGGACTTGCCGTCGTCGGCAACGCACTCGGCTTCCGCACCGTGATCGTCATTCCCGAGACGCAGAGCCAGGAGAAGAAGGACGCACTGCGCCTGCTGGGCGCGGAACTGATCGAATGTCCGGCGGTGCCGTACAAGAATCCGAACAACTATGTAAAACTGTCCGGCCGCCTCGCCGATCAGCTCGCGAAGACGGAAAAGAATGGCGCGATCTGGGCCAACCAGTTCGACAACACCGCCAATCGCGATGCGCATGTCCAGACGACGGCGAAGGAGATCTGGGAACAGACGAAGGGCCGGATCGATGGCTTTACCTGCGCGGTCGGCAGCGGTGGCACGCTGGGCGGCGTCGCGATCGGTCTGAAGACATACAATCCGAATATCCGTATCGCCGCCGCGGACCCCATGGGCGCGGCAATCTATTCCTGGATCAAGACAGGCGAGCTTCACGCGGAAGGTTCGTCCATCACCGAAGGCATCGGCCAGGGCCGGGTAACCGCCAATCTCCAGGGCGCGCCGATCGATGACGCCTTCCAGATCCCGGACGAAGAGGCGCTGCCCATCATCTTCGACCTGCTGGAACATGAAGGCCTGTGCATGGGTGGATCGACGGGGATAAACATCGCCGGCGCCATCCGCATGGCGAAACATATGGGACCGGGCCACACCATCGTCACCGTCCTCTGCGACTACGGAACCCGGTATCAGAGCAAGCTGTTCAATCCGGAGTTCTTGCGCTCCAAGAACCTGCCCGTGCCGCATTGGCTGGTGGACAAGCGCGAAGCGATAAAGGTTCCTTACGAAGCATGAAACCAGCCTCCCCGCTTGTCTCCACCGAATGGCTGGCCGAGCATCTGAACGCGCCGGACGTGCGCGTCGCCGATGCCTCCTGGTATCTGCCGCAAGCGGGACGCAACGCGCGGCAGGAATATGAGTCGGCGCACATTCCGCGCGCGGTGTTTTTCGACATCGACGACCTGTCGGACGAAAAATCGCCTTATCCGCACATGCTGGCGCCGGCGCCGAAATTCGCCAGCCGCATGCGCAAGCTTGGCCTCGGCGACGGCAATCTCATCGTCGTCTATGACGGGGCCGGCATCTATTCGGCGGCGCGCGCGTGGTGGATGCTGCGCGCCATGGGGCATGACGACGTCGTGGTGCTGGACGGCGGCTTTCCCAAATGGAAAGCCGAGCATCGCCCCATCGAAGACATGATCCCTGCACCCTATCCGCGCCATTTCACGCCGCGGCCCAACAACGCGCTGCTGCGCAATTTCGACCAGGTGATGGCCAATATTGCCGCCAGGGCCGAACAGGTGGTGGATGCGCGCGGCGCGCCGCGATTTCTGGCGAAGGAGCCTGAGCCGCGGGCTGGCGTTCGCGGCGGCCACATTCCCGGCAGCGCGAATTTGCCCTACACCGAGTTCACCAATCCGGACGGGACGCTGAAATCTGCGGGCGATCTGGCGAAAATCTTCGCGGCACGCGGCATCGATCCCGCGAAACCCGTGATTACCACCTGCGGATCGGGTGTCACTGCCTCAATCGTATTATTGGCGCTTGCGGTTCTAGGCGCGAAGAAGGCCGCGCTCTATGATGGCTCGTGGAGCGAATGGGGCTCGCGCGCGGACGCGCCGATCGAGGCATGAGTATCACGCTGAAGCCGGGACAAAAGCGCATCCCGACCGTTGTGACCTTTCTCGACATGGACGCGAAGCCGGCGGCCCTTCCCCCGCCCATGCCCAAGGGCAAGATCGCGATCATCAAGGCGGAAAACCCGCCGGTGCATTTCTACCGCTATCTCTACGACACCGTCGGCCGCGACTATTATTGGGTGGACCGCAAGAAGCTGACGGACGCGGCGCTCGGCTCCATCGTGCAGCATCCCAAGGTGGAGCTGTTCGTTCTCTATGCGGAAGGCAACCCGGCGGGCATGGCGGAGCTCGATTTCCGCGAAGAGGATGCGGGGCAGCTGGCCTATTTCGGATTGCTGCCCGAATTCGTCGGCCGCCATTTCGGCTACTATTTTCTCTACCA
>DATIVW010000359.1:0-6019 GCA_035465595.1 Rhizomicrobium sp.
GCGATCTACCAGCGGATCACCGGTGAAAAAGGCTATTTCGACACGCGCATCGTGTTCATCTCCGAATCCGGCCCGGCGACAAACCGCAAGAAGCGCCTGGCCGTGATGGACGAAGACGGCGCAAATCCGAAATTCCTCACCAGCGGCAGTTATCTTGTGCTGACGCCGCGCTTTAATCCCACGGCGCAGATGATCGCCTACATGTCCTATATCGGCGGCAAGCCGCGGGTGTACCTGTTCGACATGGAATCGGGCCGTCAGGAGATGCTGGGCAATTTCCCCAACATGACGTTCAGCCCGCGTTTCTCTCCGGACGGCAACAAGGTCGTCATGTCGCTGGAGTCGGGCGGCAATTCCGACATCTATGTCATGGATTTGCGTACGCGCAGCGTCTCGCGCCTCACATCCGATCCGGCCATCGACACATCGCCGTCCTATTCGCCCGACGGCACGCAGATCACCTTTGAATCGGATCGCGGTGGATCGCAGCAGGTTTACGTCATGAATGCGGATGGCTCGAATGTGCATCGCATCAGCTTCGGCGGCGGCAAGAACGGCACGCCCGTGTGGTCGCCGCGCGGCGATCTCATCGCCTTCACCAAGCAGGCCGGCGGCGCCTTTCGCATCGGGGTCATGCGGCCCGATGGTTCCGGCGAGCGCATAATCACCGATGGCTGGGAAGACGAAGGGCCGACATGGGCGCCCAATGGCCGTGTCCTCATGTTCGGGCGCAGCGAGCGCGGTGGACGCGGCTCCTCGATCTGGTCGGTCGATGTCACCGGGCGCAATGAACGCCGTGTAATCACGCCGGGTTCTGCTTCCGATCCCGCATGGTCGCCCTTGATCCAATAGCAACGGATTTCTAAAGTTGTGTTCCAGGCGGGAACATTCGGGGGGTTGAGTTGTTATACGGCGGTGCGCACGCCGGGTCAGGTTTGTGCTTCCCGCGCATTGGGAGCCTCTTTGGAGCATTATTCCATGATCAGAATTTCGACAGCCGTGAAATTTGCCGCCGTCGCGTCGGTCCTCCTTCTGGCGGCCTGCACAGATAAGCCCAAAGCCGTTGAGACCGCTCCCCCGCCGACTTCGATGTCGAGCACGACGACCTCGAGCATCGTTCCCGGCAGTGCCGAGGACCTGCGCGTCAATGTCGGCGACACCGTCCATTTCGACTACGACGCCTACAACATCACCGAGGAAGGCAAGAGCGTCTTGCAGCGCCAGGCCGCCTGGCTGCAGAAATATCCGTCCGTCCGGGTGACGGTGGAGGGACATTGCGACGAGCGCGGCACGCGTGAATACAACCTTGCTCTCGGCGCGCGCCGTGCGAACTCGGTGAAGGAATATCTGGTGAGCCTGGGTGTTTCGGCCGGACGTCTGGACACGATCTCGTACGGCAAGGAACGTCCGATCTGCACCGAATCCGATGAATCCTGCTGGGCGCAGAATCGTCGCGGCGTGACGACCATCACCGGCGGTGCAAGTTCTTAAAATCGATGGGTATCGAAAAAGGCGCCCTTCGCAGGGCGCCTTTTTTGTTGGATTTTCGCTGGATTCCGGCGGGCCTCAATTTCGGCCAAGTGTTTCGTTCAGAATGGCTTTCGGGCCAGCTTCTCAAAGGCGGATGTCGAGCATGACGAAGATGCGCAACTTCAGTTCTCCGCGCGCGTGGCCGGTCATGGCCGTTGCCGCGCTTGGTCTTACGGTTGGCGCTGTCAGCGCACTGGCGGATGTCGGTCCGGCACCGGGCGCGAACGCCAAGCTCGCCCGCAGGCTCGAGGCGGACGAAGTGCAGTCGCGGGCGCAACAGGCGCCGGCCTTCATCCGCACGGCCGCGCTCTTCGGCGAGAGCGACGAGGAAAAGGCGGAGCGGCTGGCCAAGGAGCAAAGTCAGGACGCCCAGATCAACCAGCTCAATCAGCAGATCAACGATCTGCAGGATACGATCCGCAGGCTTACCGGTCATGTCGAGCAGCTCGATCACAAGCTCAGCGACGCGAACGCGCGCATGGATCGCATGCAAAAGGATTTCGACTACAAGATCTGCTCGATGACCGCGCAGCAGCTCGGAGAGAGCACGGATAGTCTTCCCTGCGCCGGCGGTGGCGGTGCTTCGCCGTCCGACAATGCGGCGCCCCCCAGTGCCCCGCGCCTCTCGCCGCCGCCCGGCGTGCTCGGCACCATTCCATCGAACCAGCCATTGCCGCTGGCAGCGCCGGGCTCGCCCGATGCGGGCGGGCCCTCACCGAGCGTCACGCGCCCGCAATTCGATGCTGCCATGAATTTGCTCTCCAAGGCGCAGTACGACGAGGCAAGAGCGGCATTCCGGAATTTTGCCGACACCTATCCCAAGGATGTTCAGGCACCACAGGCTGTCTACTGGGTGGGCGACATCGCCTACGTCCAGAAGGACTATCCGAATGCGGCCCGCGCCTTTGCCGAAGAGATCAAGAAATATGGTTCCAGTCCGAGGGCTCCCGACAGTATGCTCAAGCTGGGACAGTCGCTGATCGCGATGAAACAGAAACAGGAAGGCTGCACGACACTTGGCGCGCTCCCAAGCAAATACCCGCAAGCCTCTCAAAACGTCCTCGCGCAAGCCAAAACCGCTCGCAAGGAAGCCGGCTGCAAATAAAGCTGCGGCAGCATCTCCTGCAAGGCATGACGACGACATTCCTGCGCAATTTACGGCGCGCATGGACGCGTTGCGCAACGCCGGGGCGGCTTGGCCCGGCGCGATTGCCGTCTCCGGCGGCGGCGACTCCATCGCGCTGATGCTGCTGCTTGCGTCCTATGCGAAGCACGCCAAGCTCCCGCCGCCCGTTGTTCTGACGGTCGATCACGGTTTGCGGGAAGGCTCGGCGAAGGAAGCCAAGTCAGTAGTGAAGATGGCCGCCGACGCCGGGTTGAAGGCTCATGTTCTGACATGGAAGGGCGCCGTTCCCAGATCCGACATAGAGGCGGAGGCGCGGAACGCGCGTTACGGGCTCATGGGTGAATGGCTCGTCGCCCACAAGATCAGTGCACTTTACGTCGCGCATACCATGGAAGACCAGGCAGAGACCTTTCTCCTGCGTTTGGCGCGCGGCAGCGGGCTCGACGGTTTGTCAGCCATGCGGGTGATCGCGCCCTATCCCATGCAGGGTTTTCCGGGAGTGATGGTCGTGCGTCCATTGCTGGACATGGCGCGCGCACCGTTGCGGGAATTTCTGCGCAGAAAAAAACAAGGATGGCTTGAGGATCCGATGAACGACGATCCGCGGTTCGCACGCTCCAAGCTGCGCGCCGCTTGGCCCCAGCTTGAAGCGCTCGGCCTTTCCGCGCAGCGATTGTCCGATGCGGCTGATCATCTGGGCCGCGCCCGTGAAGCTCTTGACGACATGACCTCGGCGCTCCTGTCGCGCGCGGCGCGGATCGACGACGGCGGCGCCCTGGTCGATTCGGTGCGCCTGAAAATGGCGCCGCGCGAAGTCGGCTTGCGTGCTTTGGCGGGCCTGCTGACACGAGTTTCGGGTGAGGCGTACCGGCCCCGTTTTGGTCGTCTGGAGCGGCTGTTTGACTCCATTCGCGATGGCACGCTGGGCGGCGGCGCCACGTTGCACGGTTGTATTGTCGCACCCGCGGCACGCCACCCGAGCCCATTCGGGACCGGAACACTCGCGATTGTGCGGGAGACGGCGCGCGAGCCGCGCGAACGGTCGCAACCACCGGTTCCCGGCGCGGGCAGGCCCGCCAAATCCGTGAAAACGAGGCGAAACTGAATTAACCGCCCTTCTTAAGGGGAATTGGAAGGTCTATTTGCCGCGAGACCTTAAATTTCTTAACGTTTTGATGGCTGACAACGCGCTAGGCTCTCCCCATATGAGAGGGACAGCTCCGCGCCAGCGCCCCCGCGCGCGGAGACGCATGAAAGGACCGTCGTGAACAACCTTCGCAATCTCGCGCTCTGGATCATCATCATGTTGCTGCTGGTGGCGCTGTTCAACATGTTCCAGAGCTCCGGCACCCACCAGGCCACGAGTGCGATCAATTACACCCAGTTCAACCAGTTCGTTGATCAGGGCACGGTCAAGGACGTCACGATCCAGGGCGACCAGATTTCCGGCCACACCACGGGCGGCCAGGCTTTCACGACTGTCTCGCCGAACGATCCGCAGCTCGTCCAGCACATGCTGCAGAAGAACGTGCCGATCACCGTGAAGCCCGCCGATGACGGCTTCAATCTGCTCGGCATTCTTCTCAACTGGTTCCCGATGCTGCTCATCGTGGGCATCTGGGTGTTTTTCATCCGCCAGATGCAGTCGGGCGGCGGCAAAGCCATGGGCTTCGGCAAGTCGCGCGCGAAGCTGCTTACGGAAAAGACCGGCCGCGTGACCTTCGAAGATGTCGCCGGCGTGGACGAAGCGAAAGACGACCTGAAAGAGATCGTGGACTTCCTCCGCGATCCGCAGAAGTTCCAGCGCCTGGGCGGGCGTATTCCGAAGGGCGTTCTGCTCGTCGGCCCCCCGGGTACGGGCAAGACGCTCATCGCGCGCGCCGTCGCGGGTGAAGCCAATGTGCCGTTCTTTACGATCTCCGGTTCGGACTTCGTGGAGATGTTCGTCGGCGTCGGCGCATCCCGCGTGCGCGATATGTTCGAGCAGGCGAAGAAGAATGCACCCTGCATCATCTTCATCGACGAGATCGATGCGGTAGGCCGTCACCGTGGCGCAGGCCTCGGCGGCGGTAACGACGAGCGCGAGCAGACACTCAACCAGCTCCTCGTCGAGATGGACGGCTTTGAGGCAAATGAAGGCGTCATCCTGATCGCCGCCACCAACCGTCCCGACGTTCTGGATCCCGCACTTCTGCGTCCTGGCCGTTTCGATCGCCAGGTGGTCGTCCCCAATCCGGACCTGTCGGGCCGCGAGAAGATCCTGCGCGTCCACATGCGCAAGGTCCCGCTGGCGCCGGATGTCGATCCGCGCGTCCTGGCGCGCGGCACGCCCGGCTTCTCCGGTGCCGACCTCGCCAATCTCGTGAATGAAGCAGCTTTGCTGGCGGCGCGCCGCGGCAAGCGCGTCGTCTCGATGTACGAGATGGAAGATGCCAAAGACAAAGTGATGATGGGCTCCGAGCGCCGCTCGCTCGCGATGAGCGACGAAGAGAAGAAGCTCACGGCCTATCACGAAGGCGGCCACGCGCTCGTTGCGCTGTCCGTGCTCGGCTCCGATCCGATCCACAAGGCGACGATCATCCCGCGTGGCCGCGCGCTCGGCATGGTGATGCGCCTGCCGGAACGCGATCAGCTCTCGTTGACGCGCCAGAAGATGCTGGCCGACCTTTGCGTCGCTTATGGCGGCCGCATCGCCGAAGAGCTGATCTTCGGTCATGAGAAGGTCACCACGGGCGCTTCGAGCGATATCGAGCAGGCCACCCGCATGGCGCGCGCCATGGTGACCCGCTTCGGCATGTCCGACAGTCTGGGCCCGATCGCCTATGCCGAGAACCAGGAGGAAGTTTTCCTGGGCCATAGCGTGTCGCGCACCCAGAATGTCTCTGAAGCCACGGCGCAGAAGATCGATGCGGAAATCCATCGCATCATCGATGAATGCTATGCCAAGGCGAAGGACATCCTGACCACCCATCAGGAAGATCTCAATCTGCTGGCCAGGGGTCTGCTGGAATATGAAACCCTGACCGGAGACGAGATCGTGGCCCTGCTCAAAGGCATCCCGCCGGTGCGCACGCCTTACGAGGATCCGGTGTTGCCGTCTCGCGGCGAAGGCACCTCGGTGCCGGCGGCGGGCAAGCCGCGGGCTTCGCAGGGGCCGGGGCCGATCATCTCTCCCGAGCCCCAACCGGGCCATTGAACCCAGGCGAATATGCTAGAGAGGGCGGCTTCGGCCGCCCTTTTTCTTTCCGGTTTGCTGCATGAAGATTCTTGGCATCCTCAACATCACGGAAGATTCTTTTTCGGATGGCGGAAGATTTCTGGCGCCTGAGGCGGCCCTGGCGCAGGGCCAGGCACTCCTGGCCC
>DATIVW010000360.1:0-5830 GCA_035465595.1 Rhizomicrobium sp.
CGCCATTGCGGGCGGGGGCCGGGAAGGCTAGGTAGCGCCCGGCATCCTCAACTTCAAGGTAGCAGATATGCGTCCCAGCAAGCGGGCTTTCGATCAGTTGCGCGAGGTGACCCTCGTGCCGGGCGTGGCAAGGCACGCCGAAGGCTCCTGCCTTGTGAAATTCGGCGACACCCATGTGCTGGTGACGGCCTCGCTGGAGGAAAAAGCGCCGCCGTTCCTGAAGGGATCGGGCAAGGGCTGGGTCACGGCCGAATACGGCATGCTGCCCCGCTCCACCCATGAGCGCATGCGCCGCGAGGCCGCACAGGGCAAGCAGTCCGGCCGCACGCAGGAAATCCAGCGTCTCGTCGGACGCTCCCTGCGGTCCATCATGGACCTGACGGCGCTGGGCGAGCGGCAGATCGTGATCGATTGCGACGTGCTGCAGGCCGACGGCGGCACGCGCACCGCCTCCATCACCGGCGGCTTCGTGGCGCTCAGCCAGTGCGTGAAGTTCATGCAGAAGACCGGGATGATCACAAAGCCCGCGATCAAGGATCACGTCGCGGCGATCTCCTGCGGCATCTACAAGGCCACGCCGGTTCTCGATCTCGACTACGACGAAGACTCCACCGCGGAGACCGATGCGAATTTCGTGATGACCGGCGCCGGCGGTCTCGTCGAAATTCAGGGAACGGCGGAAGGCGCGCCGTTCAGCGACGATGAATTCGCGCAGCTGCTGAAGCTCGCGCGCAAGGGCATCATGGAACTGGTCGAGATGCAGAAGAAGGCTCTGGCGTGAAGCTGGGCCCTTCGCTCGTCCTGGCCTCGCACAACAAGGGCAAGCTGCGCGAGATCGCCGAGCTTGTGGCGCCCTTCGGCCTCAACGTGAAGAGCGCAGGCGAGCTCGGTCTGCCCGAGCCGGAAGAAACCGAGCCCACATTCGAAGGCAACGCGCTGCTGAAGGCGCGCGCGGCGGCAGACGACAGCGGCTTGCCGGCGCTGTCCGACGACTCCGGATTGTGCGTGACGGCGCTGGATGGCGCGCCGGGAATCTACTCGGCGCGCTGGGCCGGCGACGCGAAGGATTTCGCTGCTGCCATGGCGCGCGTGGAACGCGAGCTGAAGGAAAAAGGCGCGACGGACCGGTCCGCCAAATTCGTCTGCGCGCTGGCGCTCGCCCTGCCGGACGGCGAGCACAAGATCTTCGTTGGCGAAGTCCACGGCGCGCTCGTATTCCCGCCGCGCGGCACCCGCGGCTTCGGTTACGATCCGATCTTCGTCATGGACGGGATGCGCGAGACCTTCGGCGAGATCGATCCCGGCCTCAAGCATTCCATCAGCCATCGCGCCAAAGCCTTCGCGAAGCTGAAGCAGGCGCTGGAATGACCGGCTTCGGCATTTACGTCCACTGGCCGTTCTGCGCCGCGAAGTGTCCCTATTGCGATTTCAATTCCCATGTCCGCGCGCGCATCGATGAAGATGCCTGGAGCGATGCGATCGTGCGCGAGCTGGAGCATGTCGCGGCATGGCAAGGCAATGAGCGTCCGATCGTTAATACCATTTTCTTCGGCGGCGGCACGCCGTCACTCATGAGCGGCAAGGCCGTTGGAACGGCCATTGATGCGATCGCACGGCTGTGGCGCACGGCCAACGATGTCGAGATCACGCTGGAGTCCAACCCCGCCAGCGCCGACGCGGAGCGCTTCCGCGATTATCGCGCTGCCGGTGTCAACCGCGTGTCGCTGGGTGTGCAGGCGCTGAACGACAAGGACCTGAAAATGCTGGGCCGCTTGCACGATGTGGCCGAGGCGAAAGCCGCGCTGGGCATGGCGATGAACATTTTCAGCCGCGTCTCGCTCGACCTGATCTATGCGCGGCCGGATCAAACGGCGCAGGCATGGCGGGGCGAATTGCAGGAAGCGCTATCGTTCGGCACCGATCATCTGTCGCTCTACCAGCTCACCATCGAGCCGGCGACGCCGTTCGCCACTCTGGCGCGCACCGGATCGCTGACGCCGCTGGATGACGACAACGCCGCCGCGCTTTATGAGATCACGCAGGAGATGACGGACGCGGCGGGCCGCCCCGCCTATGAAATCTCCAACCACGCCAGACCGGGCGAGGAAAGCCGGCACAATCTTCTCTACTGGCGCTATGGCCAATATGCGGGCGTCGGCCCGGGCGCGCATGGCCGCCTCGACATCGGCGGCAAGCGCATCGCGACGATGACGGAGAAATTGCCGGAGCGCTGGCAGCAGGCGGTGTCGCGCCGCGGCCATGGCGTTGTGGAGGAGAGCGAAGTCGCGAACGCCGATGCAGCGCGCGAGCATCTGCTGATGAATCTGCGTCTCGCCGAAGGAATCGACCTCGCCGCTTACGAGGCGCGCTGGGGCACGACGCCAGACATGGCGCGCGTCGCCGAACTGTCCGAACAGGGATTCCTCAAGACCGAACACGGCCGGCTGATCGCAACGCCGCAGGGGCGCTTGGTCCTCAACCGCCTGATTGCGGAGATCGCGGCGTAACGCTGCTCGTCGTCTTCTCCGGCGGCGCGGCCGGCTTCTCGAAGGTATGCGGGCTGGGATCGACGACGCGGAAGCCATCGGGCTCCACCGCCAGGATCGCGAGTCCCCGTTCCGAGGTGCCGTCGGGATTGAAGCGCAAAATGCCGTTCACGCCGGCGAAGCCGTTGGGATCGGTGAGCGCCTGGTCGGTGAAGCGGTGATAGGGCTCGCCGCTGGAGAGCAATGCCACCAGAGACACCGCGTCGTAGGCCAGCGTCGCAAGCTGCGGCGGATCGTTGCCAAACGCGGCCTTGTACTTGGCGTTGAAGCTGGCGTCGGCGTCGGGCGCGGGCGCCGCGAACCAGCCGCCTTCCAGCGCCGTCTCCTTTGCGATGGAGGGATCGTCCCACAGCCCGGTGCCCATCAGCTTGATCTTGCTGCGGTCGATTCCGTTTTCGGCCAGCGCCGGCGCCAGCTCGCGCAAGGTGTTGCCGCCGGCCGCCACGATCAGCACATCGGCATTGGAGGCGGCGATGTTATGCAGCGCGGTCGCCTGTGTCGCCGGATCGAGGCGCTCGATGTCCGCCACGTCTGCGCCATGCGCCTCCGCATCCGCCTTGATCGCATCGGCGATGTGATTGCCGTAGGCGGTGGGCGGCACCAATGCCGCGAAATGCTTGTGGCCGGTCTCGATGGCATAGGCCACGGTGCGGCGAACTTCGTTTTCCGGCTGGAAGCTCAGCAGGTAGACGCCATTGCCTGCCGTCTTCACGTCAGTGGAGAACGCGATCACCGGCACGGCGCGATCATGCGCGACGGGCGCGACCGCACTCACGGAGGCAGAGAACAGCGGCCCCACGATCACTTCGGCGCCCTGTGCCAGGAGGGAGCGCGCGCCATTGGCGGCGCTGTCCGGCGTCGAGCCCTCGTCGGCGGAGATGAGGATGATGCCGGGATTGCCCGCATCGAACAGCGCCAGCTGCGCCGCCTTCATCATCGCCGTGGCGAGATAGCGGGTCTGGCTCGATCCGTTGGAGAACGGCAGCAGCAGGCCTACGCGCACGGGGTTTTTTCCGGCCGGGATGTTGGGCAGGCGCAGGAAGCCGGGTTCCTCGGAGACCATCGGATGGGAGGCCGGCGGCACCGGCGGCAGTTCCGTCGTGGGCGCGGCGGGCGCGGCCGGCTTTGGAGGCGGTGGCGTCACGCAACCGGCAAGCGCGGCTATCGCCAGTGCCGCGGCAATGGCGCAAATTGGACGAAGCAGTTTCATGCTGATTTCCGAAGCCTGACGAACGCCGAATACTGGAGGCAGACTATTCCGGACGCCAAGAAATCGCAAAGCGAAGAGGCGCTAACGCCCGGCTTGTATGTGACCGCCACGCCCATCGGCAATGCGCGCGACATCACCTTGCGGGCGCGCGACGCGCTGGCAGGCTGCGACCTCATCGCGGCGGAGGATACGCGCGTCACCTCCCGGCTGCTCTCCATCTACGGCATCTCAAAACCGCTGACCGCCTATAACGACCACAACGCGGCCCGCGAGCGGCCCAGGCTTTTGTCCAGGCTGCGCAATGGCGCACGCATCGTCCTGGTGAGCGATGCGGGAACGCCGCTCGTATCGGATCCTGGCTACAAGCTGGTGCGCGAGGCGCTGGCCGAAGGCCTTCCGGTGCATGCCCTTCCCGGCGCCTCCGCGCCGCTTGCCGCACTGGCGCTGGCAGGGCTTCCGACGGACCGCTTCTTCTTCGCAGGGTTCCTCTCCAGCAAGCAGGGCGAGCGGCGTACTGCACTGGAAGAAGTCCGCCGACTGCGCGGGACCTTGATCTTCTTCGAATCCGCGCAACGTCTGGGCGCGACGCTGAAGGACATGGCGGAGATTTTCGGCAACCGTCCTGCCGCCGTCGCGCGCGAACTGACCAAGCTGCATGAAGAAGTTCGGCGTGGAACCTTGAACGAGCTTGCGAAAGCCTATGACGTTGAAACGCCGAAGGGCGAGATCACGTTGCTGGTCGGGCCGCCGCTGGATGAAGCGCCGGATTTCGCCAAGGCGGAAAAACTCCTGAAGGAGGCGCTGGCATTCATGCCGGTGCGCGCCGCCGCCGATCTCGTCGCCGCGGCGCTGGACCTGCCGCGCCGCGAAACCTATGCCCGCGCCCTGGCGCTGAAGACGCATGAAGAAGGCTGACGCCATCCTTGCATCGCGCCGCAAGGCCGAGCGGCGCGGGCGGCGCAGCGAATGGGCCGCCATCGCGCTGCTTGTGCTGAAAGGCTATCGCATCCTGGCGCGCCGCCAGCGCACGCCGCTTGGCGAGATCGATCTTATCGCCCGGTCGCCCGGCGGACTTGTCTGTTTCATCGAAGTGAAGGCTCGGGACGACGCGCTTGCCGCGGCACAGTCGCTGGGCGGCAAGCAGAAGGCGCGGATCGGGCGCGCCGCCGCCCATTATCTGGCAACCCGGCCGGAACTTGCGCGCAAGGGTTTACGGTTCGACATCGTTGCCGTTACGCCAGGCAGGCTCCCCCGCCACTATCGCGACGCTTGGCGCGACGGTGATGCGCGCTAAACTGCGATGATGAAGCAGGACGACCCGGCAGATTATCTGATGAAGCTCGGCGAGGCGGGCGATGGGCCGCACGACATCGCGCGCGCTGCACTCATGCTGTCGGCGCTGGATCATTCCGGCCGTCCGCTCGCGCCCTATGAATCGCATCTGGCGGAGATCGCGGAGGCGGCGAAGACCGAAGGCCGCCTGACCACCCGCATCGAGGATGGCGCGCGTGCCCTTTCGGCGCTGATGGTGGGCCGTTACGGCTATGACGGGGACCGGCTTTCGTACGACGATCCACAGAACGCCGACATCATGGCGGTGATCGATCGGCGGCGCGGGCTGCCAGTGGCGCTGGGCATTCTTTATCTGCACGCCGCGCGCGCGGCGGGGTTCGAGGCGAGCGGGCTCAACTATCCGGGCCATTTTCTTCTCAGCATCTCGCTGCGCGGCCATGAAGCGCTGATCGATCCCTTCAACGGAGGTGCAGCGCTGGACCGTGAACGTCTCGGCGCGCCGCCGGTGATGGGCGCGCATCTGCCCGAGGGCGCGGGCCAGGCCGAAGCCGTCAGCGATATCGAGGTGCTCTTGCGCCTGACCAACAACCTGAAACTGCGCGCGCTCAACAATGGCGAGCGGGTGCGCGCGCTGGAGATTGCCAAGCGCATGGTGCTGATCGCGCCGCGCCGGCCCGAATTGTGGATGGACCTGGCCCGGCTGAACGAGGCGTCCGGCGCCCTCGGCGCGGCGCAGAGGGCCTATGAAGCCTGCCTGTCTTTGGTTCCGGGCGGACAGGCC
>DATIVW010000361.1:0-2024 GCA_035465595.1 Rhizomicrobium sp.
GTTGCTGCTGTTCCAGCTGTGGTGAGGGGCAAAGGGTTCAAGGCTGCCGCCTGCATCCCGCTCTCGAATCAATCCGTAATGTGCAACGTAATTGAACATCTCCAGCACGGCGATGGCCACTGCGCTTTCCAGCGCCAGAAATGCCGCACCGCGCGGACCCGCCAGCCATCCCGCAACCGCGAAGACCGCCACGGCGATGGCCAGATCGTGGTTCACGCGGTTGCCGAGCCATGGAGATTGGCGACGGGCGCACCGCTTGTTCTCGAAGGCCCATGCCTCGGCTAGCTGCGCAGGCACCGTGCGGATGAGGAAGGCATAGAAGCTTTCATGCAGCCGCGCCGTCGCCGCGTCGCGCTCGGTCGCCGCCCAGCGGTGATGCCCGAAGATGTGCGCGACACGGAAGTGCCGGTAGGTCATGCCGGTGAGCATCAGTGCGCCCCAGAACCGCTCGCGCCGGTCCGTGCTGTGGACCATCTCATGGGCGGTCAGCATGCCGAAGATTCCGGTGGTGAGACCGATGGAAAGCACAAGCGCCGCCAGGCCGGGCAGGCTTGCCTGCGCGGCCGCCATCGTTGCCCAGCCGATCAGCGCGAGCTGGACCGGAATATAGAGAAGCGGCAGCAGCCGGTATTCCGCCGGCGTGCGAAGCGCCGCGGGTACGGCGCCGCGCCGTGCGATCAATTCGGATCCCAGCAGCACGATCAGGATGGCGGGCAGCAAGAGCAGCGGCGCGGCGGGATGCAGCCGATAGAGCAGCGGAATCGCGCCGCTGAGAAGAAAGGCGCCGGCGTAGCGGATCAATGGACCGGCAGCGCGCGGCGGGCATCCAGCGCGCGCTCCTCCTCGCGGATACGGAAGAAAAGCACGATGGCGTTGAGGATCGAGAATATGACGGCGACTTGCCATTCCCCGAACACCAGCGGCAGCACGGCGATCTCGGCCACGACGATCGCGTAGTTGGGATGGCGCATGAAGCGGTAGGGACCGCGCTTCACCAAAGGCACGCCGGGCAGGGTGATGATGCGCGTCGTCCAGTACGGCCCCAGCGAGATCAGCGTCCACGCCCGCAGGACCTGCAGAACGATATAAGCGGCGAGCGGCAGCGCATGGATCACCGGCGGCGACGGCAAGGCGAGGAAGACGGTGATCAGCCACGCCACATGCAGAACGACGAGGTATGGATAGTGCGCGCGCCCGATTTCGACCGCCCCGCGCGCCATCAGGGCGCGGGTGTTGCGTTCGGCATGGGGCAGCTCGGCCAGCCGCTGAAGCGCGACGAAGCCGATGATCACCCAAACCCAGATCATCTGGAATTCAGGGTCAGAAACGAGGCCGAGAAGCCGGGACCCAGCGCCGTCATCAGGATGCGCCGGTCCTTCGCGCGCCAGTCCATGCGCTCGAGGACAAACATCACGGTTGCGGCAGACATGTTTCCGTAGTCGCGCAGCACACTGCGGCTTTCCACCAGATCGCCGCGCTGAAGTCCGAACGCGTCTTCCAGCGCGTCCAGCACTTTCGCGCCGCCGGGATGGCAGGCGAAGGCATCGATATCCGAGCGCCGGATGTCGTTGCGATGCAGGAATTCGCTCAGCAACTGCGTGAAGTCCGCCGCCACCAGGCTTGGGATGCTCTGCGCGAAGCGCGCTTTGAGGCCGTCTTCCTCGACGTCCCAGCCCATGATGTCGAGCGATTGCGGCCAGGTATGCTCGCCCATCGCCTCGAAGCGAGGGCCATCGCCTTGCGTCGACAGGATCGCGCCCGCCGCGCCGTCGCCGAACAAGGCCGTCGCCACGATGTTGCTCTTGGAGGTGTCGCTCTTGCGGAAGGTGAGGGCGCAAAGCTCGACGACCAGATACATCACCTTGCTGCCGGGATGCGCCTGCGCCATCGCGGCGGCGCGCGAAATGCCGACGACGCCGCCCGCGCAACCAAGCCCGAAGATCGGCAGGCGCCGGATGTCGCGGCGCATCTTGAGCCGTTCCACGACCAGCGCATCCAGGCTCGGCGTCGCCACGCCCGTCGTG
>DATIVW010000362.1:0-3606 GCA_035465595.1 Rhizomicrobium sp.
GATGAAAAACCACGAGTTCAAGATGGCGTCCGAGCTTTTCGGCGAGCACGGCGACGACATCAAGCCGATCGTGCAACCGGGCGGTTCGGATTCCGCCGCGCTCGACAGCGTGTTCGAGGTCCTGGTGCGCGCGGGCCGCGCTGCACCGCTGGCGAAGACTCTTCTCGTGCCGGAAGCGTGGTCGAAGAAGGCCAGCACGATGCCCGAAGCGCACCGCGCAATGTACGCCTATGCCAATGCGGTGATGGAGCCATGGGACGGCCCCGCCGCACTTGCCGCCACCGACGGCCGCTGGGTGATCGCGGGCATGGACCGCAACGGATTGCGCCCGCAACGCTACGCCATCACCGAAGACGGTCTGCTCTGCACCGGATCGGAAACCGGCATGGTCGTGCTCGACGAACGCGAGGTCGTGCGCAAGGGCCGCGTCGGTCCCGGCCAGATGATCGCGCTCGATCTCGATGAAGGCCGCTTCTACGAAGACCGCGAGATCAAGGACAAGCTCGCCGCCGAATTTCCGTATGCCGAGTGGGCCAAGAAGATCGTGGAGCTGGAGCCGATCATCGGCCCGGGCCCCGAGCCGCGCATGTTCGATCGCGACGGACTGCGCCGCCGCCAGGTCGCTGCCGGCATGACGATGGAGGATGTCGAGCTCATCCTTCATCCGATGGTGGAGGACGGCAAGGAAGCCGTCGGCTCCATGGGCGACGACACGCCGCTGGCCGTGTTGTCGGACCAGTATCGCCCGCTGTCGCATTTCTTCCGGCAGAATTTCAGCCAGGTGACGAACCCGCCGATCGATCCCCTGCGCGAAGAACGCGTGATGTCGCTGAAGACGCGTTTCCGCAATCTCGGCAACGTGCTGGCGCAGGACGAAACGCAGGCGGAAGTCTTCGTGCTGGAAAGCCCCGTCATCTCCACCGGCATGATGGAGCGGATGAAGGACCATCTCGAAGGCCGCTTCTACGAAATCGACTGCGTCTTCGAAGTGCGCGACGGCAAGCCGAAGGACGACAACGCATTGGCCCGCGCGCTGGACCGCATCCGCAACGATGCGGAAGACGCCGTGCGGCAGGGCTACAACCATCTCGTCCTGACCGACGAGCGCATCTCCGCCGAACTCGCCGCGATCCCGATGATCCTCGCCACCGGCGCGGTGCATTCGCATCTCGTCCGGCAGGGGCTTCGCACCTACACCTCGCTCAACGTCCGCTCGGCGGAATGTTTCGATACGCATTATTTCGCGGTGCTGGTCGGCGTCGGCGCGACCACGATCAACGCCTATCTGGCGCAGGAATGCATCGCGGACCGACATGCGCGCGGCCTCTTCGGCAAGATGGCGCTGGGGCCGTGCGTGAAGCGCTATCTCGACAGCGTGAACGCCGGCCTGCTGAAGATCATGTCCAAGATGGGCATTTCGGTGATCTCGTCCTATCGCGGCGCCTACAACTTCGAAGCCGTGGGTTTGTCACGCTCGATGGTGGCGGAGATCTTCCCCGGCATGACCAGCCGCATCTCCGGCATCGGTCTTGGCGGCATCGCCAAGAAGGTCGCGCGCCAGCATGCGCGCGCGCATGATTCTGACGTCATCGCCCTGCCCGTCGGCGGCTTCTACAAGTCGCGCGCCAATGGCGAGACGCACGCGCATGGCGCGACGCTGATCCATCTTCTGCAGAGCGCTGTGACATCGGACTCCTACTCGACCTATCGCAAATATTCCGAGGCTGTGTGGGCGCAGCCTCCGGTATCGCTGCGCCATCTGATGAACATCCGCAAAGGCGCGAACCCGATCCCGCTGGAGGAAGTGGAATCCATCACCGAGATCCGCAAGCGCTTCGTCACGCCCGGCATGAGCCTCGGAGCACTGGGCCCGGAAGCGCATGAAGTCCTGAACATCGCCATGAACCGCATCGGCGCGAAGTCCGACAGCGGCGAAGGCGGCGAAGACCCGGCGCGCTTCAAGGCCAAGCCCAACGGCGACAATCCCAACAGCGCCATCAAGCAGGTGGCCTCCGGCCGCTTCGGCGTCACCGCGGAATATCTGAACCAGTGCCGCGAGCTGGAGATCAAGGTCGCGCAGGGCGCCAAGCCCGGCGAGGGCGGTCAGCTTCCCGGCTTCAAGGTCACCGAGATGATCGCGAAGCTGCGCCACGCCACGCCCGGCGTGATGCTGATCTCGCCGCCGCCACACCACGACATCTATTCCATCGAGGACTTGGCGCAGCTCATCTACGACCTGAAGCAGATCAACCCGGACGTGCGCGTCTGCGTGAAGCTGGTCGCCGCTTCCGGCATCGGCACCATCGCGGCGGGCGTGGCGAAGGCGAAGGCCGACGTCATTCTCATCTCCGGTCACAATGGCGGCACCGGCGCGAGCCCGCAGACTTCGATCAAATATGCCGGCGTGCCGTGGGAAATGGGCCTGACCGAAGCCAACCAGATCCTGACGCTCAACAATCTGCGCCACCGCGTGACCCTGCGCACCGACGGCGGCATCCGCACGGGCCGCGACGTGGTGATGGCGGCGATGATGGGCGCGGAGGAATATGGCGTCGGCACGGCCTCGCTGGTGGCGATGGGCTGCATCATGGTGCGCCAGTGCCATTCCAACACCTGCCCCGTCGGCGTGTGCACGCAGAACGAAGCGCTGCGCGCGAAGTTCACCGGCACGCCGGAAAAGGTGGTCAACCTCTTCAGCTTCATCGCCGAGGAAGTGCGCGACATCCTTGCCGGGCTCGGCTTCCGCAAGCTGGAAGACGTGATCGGGCGTACCGACCTGCTCTACCAGATGAGCCGGGGCGCCGAAGAGCTCGACGACCTCGACTTGAATCCGCTGCTGGTGCAGGCCGATCCCGGAAACTATCCGCGCAGCTCCACCCGCACAGGCCGCAACGAAGTGCCGGATGCGCTGGACACGCAGATCGAAAAGGACGCCGTCGCCTTCATCGAGGCCGGCGAGAAGATGCAGCTCACCTACAATGTGCGCAACACCATGCGCAGCATCGGCGCGCGCATCTCATCGCGCATCGTGCGCAAATGGGGGATGACGGGCCTGCCGCACGGCCATCTCACCCTGCGCCTGCGGGGAAGCTGCGGCCAGTCGCTCGGCGCATTCGCGGTGCAGGGCCTGAAGATCGTAGTCTTCGGCGACAGTAACGACTATGTCGGCAAGGGATTGTCCGGCGCGACGATCACCCTGCGTCCGACCACGGCCGCCAAGTTCACGGCGCGCGACAACACCATCATCGGCAACACCGTTCTTTACGGCGCGACGGCGGGCAAGCTGTTCGCGGCGGGACAGGCCGGCGAGCGCTTCGCTGTGCGCAATTCCGGCGCGACGGCCGTCATCGAAGGCTGCGGCTCGAACGGCTGCGAGTACATGACGGGTGGCGTGGCCGTGATCCTCGGCGCCATCGGCGACAATTTCGCCGCCGGCATGACAGGCGGAATGGCTTTTGTGTACGACGCCGACGGCCTGTTCGAGAGACATCTCAACGCCGACACCGTGATCGCGCAGCGCATCGCGACGCCCTACTGGCACAACCCTCTCTACGCGCTCATCGAGGAGCACCGGCGCGAGACGATGTCGGTCTTCGCGGGCGAGCT
>DATIVW010000363.1:0-2547 GCA_035465595.1 Rhizomicrobium sp.
GCGCTCGTCTCGTTGGAATTGTAGGCGCGCAGCAGGTCGATGTAGTCGTCCACCGTCTTGGGGATCACGTCGAAATAGAGCTTCTTGGCCGTGCGCGGCTTCTGGAACATGAAGAGCGCAATGGACTCTTCCGGGCCATAGGTCAGCCACTCGTCGATGGTGAGGCCGTTGCCTTTCGACTTGGAAATCTTCTGGCCCTTGTCGTCGAGGAAGAGCTCGAACACGAAATGCTCCGGCGGCTCGCCGCCCGCGATGGTGCAGATCCGGTCGTACAGCGCCTGGTTGGGCTGGTGATCCTTGCCGAACATCTCGTAGTCGATGCCGAGCGCCGCCCAGCGCATGCCGAAATCCGGCTTCCATTGCAGCTTGCAGTGCCCGCCTTTCACCGAGACGGTCTCTTCGCTGCCGTCTTCCTCGATATAGGTGATCGTGCCGGCCTTCGCGTCATGCGAAACGACTTTCGCCAGCAGCACTTTTCCTGAACGCGGGCTCACCGGCAGGAACGGCGAATAGGTGGATGCGCGCTCATCGCCGAGCGTGGGCAGCATCACCGCCATCACCTCGTCGTACTTCGCCAGCACATGCATCAGCGCATCGTCATAGACGCCCGACTTGTACATGTCGGTCGCGCTGCGGAAGTCGTATTGAAAATGAAAGCGGTCGAGGAACGCGCACAGCCGCGCATTCATGTTGCGGCCATAGCTTTCCGCCGTGCCGAACGGATCGGGGATGTCGGTCAGCGGCTTGCCGAGATTGGCCGCCATCATCTCCTTGTTGGGCACGTTGTCGGGCACCTTGCGCAGGCCATCCATGTCGTCCGACATCGCGATCAGCCGGGTCGGAATATCCGACATCAGCTCGAACGCCCGGCGCACCCATGTGGTGCGCGCCACTTCGCCGAAGGTGCCGATGTGCGGCAGGCCGGATGGGCCGTAGCCGGTCTCGAACAGCACCTTCTCGGTTTTTTGTCCTGCTTTGGCACGCCTTTCGATGCGCGCCAGCACCTTGCGCGCTTCCTCGAACGGCCATGCGCGCGCGGCGAGCACCGCTTCGCGCGAGGGTTTGAACGTGCCGGAAGGCATTGGAAAACCTTGAGCTTAAACGTTTGGAAAGGGGGAAAAATCTAGTCTCCACAAGGGGAACCCGTCAATGAGCGTACCGCCGCAGGACATGCCTGAAACATCGCCTGCCGGCGATCAGAAGACGCACGCCGTTCCGGCGGAGCGCATCGACATCCTCTTCCGCATGGGGCGGCTCTATCTCTTCCTGCCGTTCTCGGCGCTCTGCATCGCCGCCGCATTCTACCGCCATTATATCCCCGCCTGGATCGCGCTCATTCCGTTGCTGCTGCAGATCGCGACGACGATCGCAACGCGCGAATTCACCGAGCGCTACGCAGCGCGCGGTCCGGATGAAGACGTGATGGATTGGGCGCGCCGTTATGTCTGGTATTCCGGCGCATCCGGTGTCGCCTGGGGCCTTGGCGCCGTCATCTGGTTCATCCCGGGCTACTTCCCGGCGCAGGCCTTCCTCGCGCTTGCCTTCATGGGCATGACGGCGGCGGAATTCATCGCGCGCTCCTCCTATCGCCCGGCCTACACCGCCCATGCCTTCTTCTCGCTGACGCCGCTGATCTTCCTTCTGGCGCGCGAGGGCAATGTCTATGCCGGCCTTGCCGCATTGCTGGTGCTGTTCTTCGGCGGCGTGCTCTACGGCTATTGCGACAGCATCGCCCAGCTGCTCGACGAGAGCATCCGCCTGCGCCTCGACAACGCCGGCCTCGTCGTCAGCCTTGCCGCCGAGCGCGATGCCGCCGAGAAGGCGCGCGACGTGGCGGAGAAGAGCACGCGCGCCAAGTCCGCGTTCATCGCCAATGTCAGCCACGAAATCCGCACGCCGCTCAACGCGCTGCTCGGCATGGCGCAGCTTCTGGACCAGAGCGAACTCGACCAGCGCCAGAAGAGCCATGTGAAGATTTTGCTCGAGGCGGGCCGCAGCCTGAAGATTCTGCTCGACGACGTCATCGCGCTCTCGCGCGACGAATCCGAAGTGGTGCCGCTCAGCGAGGACGACTGCGATGCCGCGCAGACCGCGCGCATCGTGGCGCGCATGCTCCAGCCGCGCGCGTGGGAAAAGCAGATCCACATGACCGTGACGGCGGGCGAGAACCTTCCGCGCGTCGCCGCCGATCCGCGCCGCGTGCGCCAGATCCTGCTCAAGCTCGCCGACAACGCGGTGAAGTTCACCGAGCGCGGCGGCGTGGAGATCCGCGTCGAGGCACAGACCGGCGACGACGACCGGCCGATGCTGAAGTTCAGCGTGTCCGACACCGGCCTCGGCTTCACACCGGAAATCGCCGAGCGGTTGTTCGAGCCGTTCTCGCCGGGCGACGGCACCTATGCACGCCGCAATGACGGCGCGGGCCTTGGTCTTGCCGTCGCCAAGCGACGGGTCCTGGACCTGGGCGGCGACATCGGATTCCGCAGCGCGGTGGGCGAGGGCGCCGTGTTCTGGTTCACCGTCCCGGCGGTGCGTGCGAAAGAAAAG
>DATIVW010000364.1:0-14254 GCA_035465595.1 Rhizomicrobium sp.
CCATTCGCATTCTCTACGGTGGCTCGATGAAACCCGCGAACGCCTCAGAAATACTGGCGATCGCAAATGTCGGCGGCGGATTGATCGGCGGAGCGAGTCTGAAGGCGTCGGATTTCAGCGCAATTTTCAACGCTTCTTCGCGGATCTCTTAACCAGTTCGTCCCACCTTTCCTTAACCCGCAAACGTCATCCTGACGACAATTGGGGATGAAAAAGCGGGAAATTCCGCATGTCGCGGCTGTCTTACGAGACCGCAGAAACGCTTGTGTACGATCCCGTCGCCGCGAACCGCACGGCGACGCGCTCGTTGCTGTACACGATCGGTTTCCGCCGCATCGAGACCGTGTCGACGCTGGCCGACCTGCATGAATGCATGAAGCGGCGGCCGCCGGACCTGGTCCTGTGCGAAGCCCAGGGCGTCGAAGCCGACCTGTGCAAGATGATCCAGGACCTGCGGCAGGGCGCGACGGGCTACAATCCCTTCATCGTCATCATCGTCACCGCCTGGGAGAATTCCGGCGCGCTCGTCAGCAGCGTCATCAACTCCGGCGCCGACGACCTCATCCTGCGGCCGTTCTCAGCTTCGGTTCTCGGCACGCGTATCCTCAGTCATGTCGAGCGCCGCAAGAGTTTCGTCATCACCACAGATTATGTGGGACCGGATCGCAACAAGGATTCGGGCAAGCGCTCCAACGTCCAGCTCTTCCATCCGCCCAATTCGCTGAAGCTGAAGGTCAAGGAGTCGATGTCTTCGGAAGAGGCCACGCAGAAGATCGGCGTCATGCTCAAATCCGCGCGCGAGATGCTCAACACCGAGAAGCTGCGGCGCGACGCCTTCCAGGTCTGCATATTGTGGCGGCTGGTGCAGGACAATCCGCCGGGCACGCAGCAGCAGGATACCGACATCGCCAAATTGCGAGAACTGGTCCGCAGCGTGATGCGGCGATCGGTTGACACGGAATGCCAGCCCGCCGTCGAACATTGCGAAGCCATACTGGGCGCGCTCGATGGCCTTGAACTGAAGGTTGATCGCAATGCCTCGATGCATCTTCTGGGGCACGCGGCACTCAGCTTGAACCAGTTCTTCGCGCCCGAAAAATCTTCGACCGATCATCTGGCCGAGATCGATTCCACCGTGGCCATCATCCGCGCCCGCGAGGAGCAGGCTCTGGCCTCCTAGCCGCCGGGTTCCGCCAGCCGCGGCAGGCGGTTATCCAGCTTCGTGGCCGGATTTTGGGCACCAGCCGCGCCTGCTTCCCTTGGCGGGGGCTTTCGTCTAAGACCCCGCCCGAACCCGGCAGGCCCTCAATCCATGCAGACCGTTCTCGTCGTCATTCAGCTTCTCGTCTCGATCGCCCTGGTGATCGTGGTGCTTCTGCAGCGCTCCGAAGGCGGCGCGCTGGGCATGGGCGGAAGCGGCGGCGGCCTGGGCGGCCTGTTCAGCCCGCGCGGCGCGGGCGATGCCCTGACGCGCACGACGGCGATCCTTGCCATCGCGTTCTTCGCCACCAGTCTCGCGCTGACCCTCCTGTCCCTGCATGGCCGCCCGCAGCAGGCGTCGATTCTCGATTCGCAGCCGATCAGCGCAACAAAGCCGCTGATCCCTGCCAAGCCGGCGCCGCAGCCTGCCGGACCGAAAGCACCGGCCGTTCCGGCGCCGCACTAAGAATCTTTTTTATTCAAACTCTTCCGCGACATTTCTCGTGTCGCATGCGAATTGCGGCGTGCTCATGACAATTCTTCTTGTGAAGTCGCCAGCGACTCGTCATGTTGGCCTCCCATGGCGCGGTTGATCTTTATCACCGGCGGCGTGGTCTCTTCCCTCGGAAAAGGTCTTGCGTCCGCCGCACTCGGAGCTTTGCTTCAAGCTCGCGGGTACAATGTCCGTTTGCGGAAACTGGACCCTTATCTCAACGTCGATCCGGGAACGATGTCGCCGTTCCAGCATGGCGAGGTGTACGTCACCGACGACGGCGCGGAGACGGATCTGGACCTCGGTCACTACGAGCGCTTCACCGGCGTGTCGGCGATGAAGTCCGACAACATCACGTCGGGCCGCATCTACCAGCGGGTGATCGAGAAGGAGCGCAAGGGCGGTTATCTCGGGCGCACCGTGCAGGTGATCCCGCATGTCACCGACATGATCAAGGAATTCGTCATGGACGGGACGGAGGATCTGGATTTCCTCCTCGTCGAGATCGGCGGCACTGTCGGCGACATCGAAGGCTTGCCGTTCTTCGAGGCGATCCGCCAGCTCGGCAACGAGCTTGGCCGGGACCGCACCGCCTTCGTGCACCTGACGCTGGTGCCCTATATCGAGGCGGCGGGCGAACTGAAAACCAAGCCGACGCAGCATTCCGTGAAGGAATTGCGCGCCATTGGCATCCAGCCGGACCTTCTGTTGTGCCGCGCCAGCCATCCGATCCCGGAGGACGAGCGCCGCAAGATCGGCCTGTTCTGCAACGTCCCCGCCGAGCGCGTGATCCCGGCGCTGGATCTGGACACCATCTATCGCGTGCCGATCGCCTATCACCAGGTCGGCCTCGACACGCAGCTGCTCAAGCATTTCCGCATCACCGACGCGCCGGATCCGGACCTGTCGCGCTGGCAGCAGGTCGTGGACCGCGTGAAGAATCCGGAAGGCGAGGTGCGCATCGCCGTCGTCGGCAAGTACATGCAGGTGAAGGACTCCTACAAATCCCTCTCCGAAGCGCTGACGCATGGCGGCATCGCAAACAATGTGAAGGTCCATATGGACTGGATCGACAGCGAGATCTTCGAGCGCGACGATGCCGCGAGTTTCCTGGAGAATGTCGACGGCATTCTGGTTCCCGGCGGCTTCGGCGAGCGCGGAACCGAAGGAAAGATCAACGCGGTGAAGTTCGCGCGCGAGCGCAAGGTGCCGTTCTTCGGCATCTGCTACGGGTTGCACATGGCGGTGATTGAAACCGCGCGCGACCTGGCGGGCCTGGACGGCGCGGGCACCACGGAAATCGGCAAGCCGAAATATCCGGTCATCGGATTGATGACGGAGTGGGTGAAGGGCAACCAGGTGGAGAAGCGCGCCGCTGATGGCGATATGGGCGGCACGATGCGCCTCGGTGCGTACGATACCATACTGACGCCGGGCAGCCGCGTCGCCGATGTCTACGGCACCACCGACATCAGCGAGCGTCATCGTCACCGCTATGAGGTGAACACCGAATACACGCCGCTGCTGGAAAAGCAGGGGTTCAAGGTGTCCGGCTGGTCACCCGACAAGCGCCTGCCGGAAATCATGGAGATTCCGGACCACCCATGGTTCATCGGCGTACAATTCCACCCTGAACTGAAGTCCCGCCCGCTGGAGCCGCATCCCCTGTTTTCCTCGTTTATCGCCGCCGCGGTCCATCAAAGCCGACTTGTCTAGCGTTTGTGGCGCGATCAGGCCGGAACATAAAATCCGTGCCTGCGTTGTACTTTTATGGATCAAAATGTCGGGGGGCCGATATCGCGGGTGTCTTCGGAGAAAGACGACGAGCCGGGTTTTTCGGGCGCCGCCGCCAAGGCCACCCGGCGTGCGGCTGGCCCGCGCAACGGCGCCGGCACGGCAGACGCACTGGCCCCATTGCGCGACAGCGAGCGCCATTTTCGGCTGCTTGTGCAGAGCGTCACCGACTACGCCATCTTCATGCTCGATCCCAGCGGCATCGTCGCCAGCTGGAACGCGGGCGCCGAGCGCATCAAGGGCTACAAGCCTTCGGAGATCATCGGCCGGCATTACGCGGAGTTCTTCGCCAAGGAAGATCGTGAAGCCGGTATCCCCTACAACGCCCTGAATGTCGCCAGAGAGCATGGCCGTTACGAAAGCGAAGGCTGGCGCGTGCGCAAGGACGGCAGCCGGTTCTGGGCGCTGGCGGTGATCGACGCCGTGCGCGACGACGACGGCGAGCTCCTGGGCTTCGCGAAAATCACCCGAGACATGACCGAGCAGCGCGAGGCGCAGCTTCGACTCGAGCGCGCGCAGGAGCAGCTTGCGCAATCGCAGAAGATGGAAGCCATCGGCCATCTGACCGGCGGGATCGCGCACGACTTCAACAACCTTCTTATGATCGTGAGCGGACAGGCGCAGATGATGAAGAAGCGCGCCACCGATCCCAGGGACATTCGCTCTATCGACGCGATCGAACAGGCGGCGCAAAGCGGCGCCAACCTCACGCGGCAGCTGCTCACATTCGCGCGGCGGCAGAGGCTGACCCGCATTCCCATCGATCTTGCGGAACGGCTGAACGCCGTCCGCGATCTTCTGGCCAGTTCGGCCGGCGGCGCGGTGAACCTCGCGATCGACGTACCAACGGGGCTTTGGCCGGTGGAGACCGATGTGGGCGAGCTGGAGCTCGCGCTGGTCAATATGGTCATGAACGCGCGCGACGCGATGCCGAACGGCGGCGATCTTCGGATAACCGCGCGAAACATGTCGATCGAGGTGGACGAAACGACTCTGCTCACCGGCGACTTCGTGGCGCTCTCGCTGACGGACACCGGTGAGGGCATTCCGCCGGATGTCCTTCCAAAGGTGTTCGAACCCTTCTTCACCACCAAGGATGTCGGCAAGGGAACGGGTCTTGGCCTTTCGCAGGTTTACGGCTTTGCCCGGCAGTCGGGCGGCGATGTGCATGTGTCGAGCCGCCTGGGCGAAGGCACGACCGTGACGCTTTATCTGCCGCGCTCGCAAGTAGAAGCGACGTCACCGGCGCAGCTGCAACTGGCGGCGGGCGATGTGCGCGGGCAGGGCCGGATTCTCCTCGTGGAAGACAATCCGGAAGTGGGAGAAGTCAGCACCATGCTGCTGGAACATCTCGGCTATCGTGTCGAGCGCGTCGATCGTCCGGCGGCCGCGCTGGATGCACTGGGACGCAAAGATGATTTCGTGCTGGTGATGAGCGACATCGTCATGCCCGGCGATTGTGATGGCCTGACGCTGGCCCGCACCGTCCAGGAGCGCTTCCCGCAGGTGCCGGTCCTGCTTGCAACCGGATACAGCAGCGCCGCAACCCGGGCGGGCGCCGAGTTTCCCATTCTGCGCAAGCCGTATGATCAGACCACGTTGGGCATGGCCGTGAAAGCGGCGCTCGCCGCAAGCCAGGCGAAGTAGCCCGCCTGAAAGCCGCGCCCTTCTCAGGCGATGCGAAGCAGCCGGCGTTTTTCGCGCTCTTCCTTGATGGCGCGGGCGCGCACGCGCAGCAGATCGCGGCGCGCCACCAACCCGACCACGCGCTCTGTTCCACGTTCAAGGATCGGCACACGGCCGAAATCGGAGACCGCCATGCGGTCGGCGAGGTGGCCGACCAGCTCGTCCGAATAGCAGGTGAAAAGCTCGTCGCGTGCTTGCGCATCGGCCAGCGTCTGAAGGTTTCCCCAGCCTTCGCGGGACCAGCGCAGCACATCGGCGCGCGATACGATGCCGATCAGCTTCCCGCGCTCGTCGACGACGGGGTAGCTCTTGTGCCGTCTTGTTCCCTCCGCCGACATGAAGAAGGCGATGGCTTCTTTTATCGGGATCGATCCGGCGAGGGTGTGCACCGGCTTGGCCATGATCTGGTCCACGCGCGTCTGCAGGAAAGGATCGATGCTGTATTCGCGCATGATGTGGTGGCCGCGCCGTGCGATGCGTTCGGTGAGGATGGAGCGCCGCATCAGCAGCACGGTCGTCGCGAACGCCGCGACCGTCGCCACCAGCAGCGGCGGAAGGATGTGCGTGTTGCCGGTGAGCTCAACCGCGAACAGGGTCGCCGTCAGCGGGGCGCGCATCGTTCCGCCCAGGATCGCCGCCATGCCGAGGATCGCCCAGAAGCCGCTGTCGCCGAATGGAATATAGTGCGCTTCCAGCGATCCAAACGCGCCGCCCATGATCAGCAGCGGCGCCAGAAAACCGCCCGACGTTCCGGATGACAGCGCCACGATCCACACCACGCATTTGCCGATCAGCAGCGCGATCGCGTCATGCATGTTGAGCGCGCCATGCACCAGCGCGTTGATGTTGTCGTAGCCCACGCCGAGCACGGCGGGATCGAGCCAGCCGCCGATGCCGACAACAATGCCGCCCAGGGCGGGCCACCACATCCAGTGGATCGGAAGTTCGTAGAAAAGGTCTTCCACCTTGTAGAGAATGATCGTCATCAGGCCGGATTGCAGCCCGGCGATGACGCCGATGAGGGCGCACAGCCCGAGACCCCACCATGGAATCATCGGGGCGATTCCATAGGCAAAGAGAGGTCCCGGGCCGAGCAACCACGGCCGCCACACAGCGGCAATCATTGCGGCCGTGACGACCGGAACGAAGCTGCGCGGCTTCCATTCAAAAAGAAGAAGTTCGACGGCAAGCAGCACGGCCGCGATCGGCGTGCCGAACACCCCGGTCATGCCTGCGGCCGCGCCGGCGACCAGCAGCGTCTTTCGTTCGGCCGAGCTCATGTGGAAGAGCTGCGCGAAGAGCGAGCCCAGCGCGCCGCCCGTCATGATGATCGGGCCTTCCGCGCCGAACGGTCCGCCCGTGCCGATGGAAATGGCGGATGACAGCGGCTTCAGCAGCGCCACTTTCGGTTCGATGCGGCTCTGACCGAGCAGGATGGCTTCGATGGCTTCGGGAATGCCGTGGCCGCGAATCTTCTCGGAGCCATAGCGCGCCATGAATCCGATAATGAGGCTGCCGACCACGGGGACGAGAATCGTCCACAACGGAAGATGCCGTCCCGCAAAGGACACGGTCTGCGTCGAGATCTGCTGGAAATAGACGAAATTGGTGATCAGCCCGATGAGTTTGAGCAGAACCCAGGCGGATGCTGCGCCGCCAGTTCCCACCACAACCGCCATCGCCGTCAGTTTGAGAAGGCTGCGGTCCGCGGTGAAATCGCGCAAGGTGTCCCGGAAGGCGGCCGGAGATTCGGGAAGCTTGGACATCGGGATGGGGCACGCGCGCTGGATTTCGGAAGCGGCCTATTATATCGCGGTGCGATATAATGCAATGCAGCAACGCGCAAGGCGGGTGTGATGGCAAAATCCCGGGGCAGATTGACCCTGGCGGACTATCAGGTGCTGGCGGAATTCCGCTTCCTGCTCCGCCGGTTCATGCTGTTCAGTGAGGAGGCGGCGCGCGAGGCGGGCCTGGCGCCGCAGCAGCATCAGGCGCTTCTGGCGATCAAGGGCTTCGTGGGCGCCCCCACCATCGGCGACCTGGCGGAGCGCCTGGCCGTCAAGCACAACAGCGCGGTGGGACTGGTCGACCGGCTCGTGAAGGCCGGCCATCTCAAGCGCCGCCAGGATGAAAACGACCGCCGCCGCGTCACGCTCGCGCTTACGGCATCGGGCGAGAAACTCCTTGCCGATCTGTCATCCGCGCATCGAGACGAATTGCGGATTCTCACGCCCTCGCTGAAGGCGCTGTTCGCGAGGCTGGATCGCTAGGCTGCGCGCAGCCGGCGCAATCTCGCCGTTGCGACAAGAACGATAATCAGCGCCGCCGCGAATGCCGCGCATTCGACATAGAACACTGGATCCATTCCCGTTTCGGATATGGGCCGCTGGCTGAACGTGCCTGCAATCTGCGTCCACCAGAAAGCAAAGAGCCCGATGTCCATGATCCAGTGGCCGAGAATGCCGAACCAGAGCGTACCGGCCGCGCGCGCCAGCGTGCCCAACAAGATACCGGCACCAAAAACGATGGGCACCATGCCGATCAAGGCCCAGCCTTTCGTCAGGTGCAGCAGCATGAAGAGAAGCGAGGAAACCAGGACCGCAACGACAGGCCCGTGCCGGTTCTCGATGGGGCGCTGCATGTAGCCGCGAAAGCCGGTCTCCTCGCACACGCCGGCCGAAAGCGCCGATACCACGCAGGCCAGGTATTTCAGTTGCTGCGTGGGGATGTAGGACATGTCGTATCCCTGATGGAACGCGGCGGCAGGATAGGGCACGAACCGGAACAGCAGCACGATAGCCGCGTGTACCGTTGCCGCGAAACCGATTGCCGCGATCACGCCCCAGAACCATTGGGATCCCGAGAGCGCGCCTGCGCGAAAATAATCGCGGCGCGCCGGCTTCCATCGCGCCGGCGGTCCGCCGCCGCGCGCCCACCAGACATAGATCGCAAGAAACACGATCTCGATCGCCACCGCTTCGGGCACCGGCAGCTTCAGGATGACCAGCAGCACGAGCCAGACATTCGCTGGGATCATTCCGATGAGCAGGCCACTCACGATGGCACGCGCGATAACGGGCACGCGGTCCCATAGCCCGCCCTGTGAAACCTCGGTCATGCTGAACCGCCCCCGCGCCTCGCGGCGCATTGAATGCCCGCACGCTCGCTAAGGCAAAGGTTTACACGGTACAATTGCCCGAAATCCCGGCCATTGTGCCGGCAGGCGTGGCCCTGTAACGAGGCGCCGTTGCCAAGTGATTGGACGGATTGATGGTCTCGCTGCATCTCGACAACTGGAATATTTCGATCGGCGACGGCCACAAGCTGGTCGTCATGGCCGGCATGAATGTTCTGGAAGATGCCGCCATGGCGATGGAGATCGCGCGGCATCTGAAGTCGGTCTGCGCGAAGCTGGAACTGCCGTTCATCTTCAAGGCGAGCTTCGACAAGGCCAATCGTTCCTCGATCAAGTCCTACCGCGGGCCCGGCCTGGAGAAGGGTCTTCGAATCCTGGCCGATGTGAAGCAGGTGCTGGGCGTGCCCATCATCACGGACATTCACACCGAGGAGCAGGCTGCTCCGGTCGCCGCCGTCGCCGATGTCCTGCAGATCCCCGCCTTTCTTTGCCGCCAGACCGATCTCGTCGTCGCGGCCGCGCGCGCTGTCGATGCCTCCGGCGGCTGGTTGCAGATCAAGAAGGGCCAGTTCCTCGCGCCGTGGGACTGCAAGAACATTCTCTCCAAGATCGGCGAAGTCTCGAAACGTCCGATGACCATCCTCTGCGAGCGCGGCGTCTCGTTCGGCTACAACAATCTCGTCGTCGACATGCTGGGCCTGGGCGAGATGCGCAAGCTCGGCGCGCCGGTCACGATGGATGCGACTCATGCCGTGCAGCTTCCGGGCGCCGATCCGCGCACGCAGGGCGCGTCAGCGGGCGGCCGCCGCGAAGGCGTGCCGGTTCTCGCGCGCGCCGCCGTCGCGGCCGGCGTGGACGGCGTGTTCTTCGAATTTCATCCCGACCCGGACAAGGCGCTGTGCGACGGTCCAAGCTGCCTGGCGCTGGACTCCGCGGAAGCGTTGCTCGCCGACCTCGTCGCGATCGATGCGATCGTGAAACGGCGGAAAGCCTAACCGGCCGCCGTACTCCACGACATCACCACACCCACCACCGACAGCACCAGAAGCGCGGCCGTCGAGAGCATGGTTATGCCAAAGCCTGCGCTTCGCCTGGCAGGGTCAGCGAGGTAGGCCTGCATGTAGATGAGGCGGCCCACGATCCACAGGACGCCCATCGCGGCGGGCAGCCAGGTCACCAGCGTGAAGGTCAGGGTGGCCACCCACAGAAGCGGCATGTAGAGCGCGAACTGCTCGAGCGAGTTCATGTGCACGCGCACGGCGCGGTCCATCTCTTCGTGGCCGGTCATCGACGGCGCCTTGATGCCGTGCTTGGCACGCGCCCGGCCGACGGGAACGCTCATATAAAAGAGCGTGAGAACGGAGAGGATGGTGACGATCTCGGTGAGCGTAATCGCAGGTATGGTCATGGCATTGCCCCTTTGCTGATGATCAGACCGCGCTGACCGCGCTCCATGTCATGAAGATGCCGATGAGGGCGCAGATGATCAGCGCCAGTGCGGCAAGCGTGGAAATGACGAAGCCGGTTTCGCGTTTTTCCGGCGCCGTCATGTAGCCGGTCTTGTAGATGAGGCGCCCGACGATCCAGATCGCACCCAGCACCGGCGGCAGCCACGACAGGTAGACGATCGACATCGACGGCGAGAAATAGGCCGTGGCGAGCCACAGGGCCGGGATGAACACAACGAGCCATTCCAGCGTGTTCGCCTGCACGCGCACCGCGCATTCGAATTCGGTGGGGCCCGTCATGGTCGGCGCCTTCACCCCATGCTTGGCGCGGGCGCGCGCCACGGAAATCCCGGTCCAGATGTAGAAGATGAGCGCCAGCAATGTGATCAGCGCCGTTGTGAGCGTGACCGGCGCGTCGGCAGCATTCATTGGGCCCTCCCCGGAGCGAATGTCTTTGGAAGGCTTATAGCGGGATTCGAGGGAAGTGGCGCGAGACGCCGCCGGCGTTCCCGGCGGCGTCTCATTCGCGGCCTATTGCTGGTCGCCGCCCTTTTTCTGCATCCATTGCTGCATGTGGGCCTTGTGCTCGGCGATCTTCTGCTCGACGGCCTGCTTCTGCTCCGGCGTCAGGGCATCGAACTTCGCCTGCATGTCGGCCTTGAGCTTGGCCTTGTCAGCATCGCTCATGGCGTCGAACCTGGCATGGAGAGCCTGCATCTGTGCGTGGCGCTCGTCGTGCGACATGGACGAGAAATCGATCTTGTTCGTTTCCATGTACATTTCGCGCTGCTCCGGCGTGAAAAAGCCGTGCATGCCGCCCATCATCATGTGGCCGCCCATCATGCCGCCGCCCATGTGGTCCTGCGCGAAGGCGCCGGCGGGAGCTGCGAGAATCAGGGTGGAGAGGGCGAGGGTGGAAAAACGCATTCCGGGTACTCCAACGTAAGGTTTTGCACTCCTCCATTCGCGTCTCTGGCGAGCAATTGGGGCAGCGTCAAGGCACCATCGCCGGCGGAGTTGAAGCCCCGTCGCCCATCGCCTAGAAGTCGCCCGGCCTAGGCCACCCCCGCCTTACGGAGATTTCATCCCATGACCGCCATCGTCGACATCACCGGCCGCGAAGTCCTGGACAGCCGCGGCAATCCGACGGTCGAGGTGGATGTGCTGCTGGAAGACAGCTCCCTGGGCCGCGCCATGGTTCCGTCCGGAGCCTCGACAGGCGCGCACGAGGCAGTCGAATTGCGCGACGGCGGCAAGCGCTATGGCGGCAAGGGCGTCGAGAAGGCGGTCGCCGCGGTCAACACCGAGATATTCGATGCGATCTGCGGCATGGACGCCGAAGACCAGACGCGCATCGACCGCATCATGATCAAGCTGGACGGCACGCCCAACAAGTCCCGCCTCGGCGCGAACGCGATCCTCGGCGTGTCGCTGGCACTGGCGAAGGCCTCGGCGATCTCGCTCGGCCAGCCGCTCTACCGCTATGTCGGTGGACCGATGGCGCATGTGCTGCCGGTGCCGATGATGAACATCATCAATGGCGGCGTGCACGCCGACAATCCGATCGATTTCCAAGAATTCATGATCATGCCCGTGGGTGCGCCGACCTTCAAGGAGGGCCTGCGCATGGGCGCGGAAGTCTTTCACACCCTGAAGAAGGGCCTGCACGACGCCGGGCACAACACCAATGTCGGCGACGAGGGCGGCTTCGCGCCGAACCTCAAGAGCGCGGACGAAGCGCTCGGCTTCATCATGAAGTCCATCGAGAAGGCGGGTTACAAGCCGGGCGAGGACGTCTATCTGGCGCTCGATCCGGCTTCGACCGAATTCTTCAAGGACGACAAGTATGTCCTTGAAGGCGAGGGCAAAACCCTGTCGCCCGACCAGATGGCGAAGGTCTATGAAGATCTCTGCAAGCGCTATCCGATCATCTCCATCGAAGACGGCATGGCCGAGGACGACTGGGCCGGCTGGAAGGCCCTGACGGACGCCATCGGCAAGAAGGTGCAGCTCGTGGGCGACGATCTCTTCGTCACCAATGTGAAGCGCCTCAAGCAGGGCATCGAGAAGCACACTGCCAACGCCATTCTCATAAAGGTCAACCAGATCGGTAGCTTGACCGAGACTCTTGAGACCATAGATATGGCGAACCGCGCGTCCTATCGCTCGGTGATGAGCCACCGCTCGGGCGAGACGGAAGACAACACCATCGCCGACCTCGCGGTCGCGACGAACTGCGGCCAGATCAAGACGGGCTCGCTCGCCCGCTCGGACCGGCTGGCAAAATACAACCAGCTCCTGCGCATCGAGGAGCGTCTGGGCGACCAGGCGGTCTATGCGGGCCGGAGCGTTCTGCGCGCCTGACGCGTTTCAAGGGACAGACGATGAGCACGAAGAAGAAGAACAAGTTCAAGCCGGAAGCCTACGCGGCCGAGACCAAGGACACCCGCTTCGAGGGAACCTTCGAGGTGCTGATCCCGATTCCGGATCGCGTGAAGCCGCTGCGCGCCGCCCAGCAATTCCCGACGAAGAAAGCCGCCGAGGACTGGATCCACAGCCCCGAAGGCATCGAGCGGATCGAGGAACTTTTCGCCAAGGGCACGAACTAGGCGCGAACCGAAATTCGTAAACGCGGCAGCGCGTTGATTTACCTTTATCAACTGTCGCTTGCGCCCCCGCTTTTCACTTGACCGGCCGAATCAGTGTGTGATTCGTTGGCCGGATGCGAATCAGGCGAAGCGTGATGCGGGTGTTCGGCGCGTCGGTGATCCCGGCGATCTGCACGGCCATCATCGCCTATTTCGGCTACTATGCGGTCAGCGGTACGCGCGGCTACCACGCCTACGACACCGTCAGTTCCGAGCTCGCGGTTCAGGAACAGAAACTTGCGTCCGTCCGCGGCGAACGGATGCGTTTGGAACACCGCATCGGGCTTCTGGAGTCCGGTCATGTCGATCGCGACATGGTCGAGGAGGTCGAGCGCGAACAGCTCCTCGGCAGCACGCCGGGGCAGATCGCCGTGCCGCGCGAAAGGCACTGAATCCCGAGGGATTCCCCGAATTTTCTGACAAACTCTCACAGCTTGCTAAACTGGCGGACCCTTGCCAAAACCGGGCTCTGCCCGGCTGGGCATGACAGGAGTTTTTGCATGGCCAGTGCCAAGCCGGCGCCGCAATCCGATCAAATTCCCGGCGCCGATCTGCAGAAGAAATTCTATCGCGACATGCTGCTGATCCGGCGCTTCGAAGAGAAGGCGGGCCAGCTTTACGGCATGGGGCTCATCGGCGGTTTCTGCCACCTCTATATCGGGCAGGAAGCGGTCGTTGTCGGCATGCAGGCGGCGCTGAAGGAAGGCGATGAGGTCATCACCGCCTATCGCGACCACGGCCACATGCTGGCCACCGGCATGGATGCGAAGGGCGTGATGGCGGAACTTACCGGGCGCTTCACCGGCTACTCGCACGGCAAGGGCGGGTCGATGCACATGTTCTCGATCGAAAAGCATTTCTACGGCGGCCACGGCATCGTCGGCGCGCAGGTGCCGATCGGAACCGGCCTCGCGTTCTCCAACAAGTACAAGAAGAACGGCGCGGTCTGCGTCACCTATTTCGGCGACGGCGCCGCGAACCAGGGCCAAGTCTATGAGAGCTTCAACATGGCGGAGCTCTGGAAGCTGCCGGTCGTCTATGTGATCGAGAACAACCAGTATGCCATGGGGACCAGCGTCGAGCGCTCCAGCGCGGAGACGCATTTCTACAAGCGCGGCGCTTCGTTCAACATCCCCGGCGAACAGGTCGACGGCATGGATGTCGAAGCTGTGTACGCCGCCGGCCAGAAGGCGGCGCAATGGTGCCGCGAAGGCAAGGGGCCGATCATCCTGGAGATGAAGACTTATCGCTATCGCGGCCACTCGATGTCGGATCCCGCGAAATATCGCACGCGCGAGGAAGTGCAGGAGGTCCGCGAGAAGCGTGATCCCATCGAACACTACGGCTCCAGGCTCGTCGAGCGCGGGCTCGTGAAGGACGACGATCTGAAAGCGATGGACAAGGACATCCGCACCGTCGTCAACACCGCCGCGGAGTTCGCGCAGGAAAGCCCCGAGCCCGCCGCCGAAGAGCTCCACACGGACGTTCTGGCATGACCCAGATCCTGATGCCCGCGCTGTCGCCCACCATGGAAGAGGGCAAGCTGGCCAAATGGCTCGTGAAGGAAGGCGACACCGTTAAATCGGGTGACATCCTTGCCGAGATCGAGACCGACAAGGCGACGATGGAATTCGAGGCCGTCGACGAAGGCACCATCGGCAAGATTCTCGTGCCCGAAGGTACCGAAGGCGTGAAGGTGAATGATCCGATCGCCACGTTGCTCGCCGATGGTGATGCCGGCGAGGAAGCTGCACCTGTCGCGGCCGCGCAGCCGAAGAAGCCCGCGCGCGAAGAGACGAAGGCGCAGGCCGAAACCGAGCAGCGCAAGGCGCCGCCCGCCATGCGCGAA
>DATIVW010000365.1:0-8039 GCA_035465595.1 Rhizomicrobium sp.
CAGCGAAGGCATCAAGTCCGGCGGCTTCACCACCTACAACGGCTCGCAGGCCGCGCCGCCGCTCAAGCCCGAAGTGCTGTGGGCCTATGAGGCGGGCTTCAAGTCGAATCTCTGGGACGACACGCTGCAGCTCAACGGATCGGCGTTCTGGTATCACTACGAGAACCAGCAGATTCAATCGGCGGTGTGGACGGTCACCGGGCCTGTCGGCTCGCTGGTCAATGCGCCCAGGTCGCATGTCTTTGGCGGCGAGTTGTCAGCCATCTGGCAGCCGATGGAGGCACTGCGCATCACGCAGTCCGTGGGCTGGAAGGACGGCAAGTTCGACGAATTCACGAACTTCCTCGACATTCCGGCGTCCGTCGTGGCCTGCGTGCCGGCCTCGATCTGTGTGCCGCCGGCCGGCAACGCGATCTACGACAACAAGAAGGGCGCGCGCATCGGCTTCCCGCCGCTCAGCTACAACGGTTCGATCAACTACACCTGGCAGCTTAACGGCTACACGCTGGACACCGGCGCGGACTGGGTGTTCCACGATCACCTTAATCCGCTGCTGCTGGGACCGGTGTTCTACGTGAAATCGTACTGGCTGGCGGATGTGAACATCACGCTGTCGCCGAACGATGGACCGTGGGCGGCGACCATCTACTGCCACAACTGCACGGACACCAAGTACGACACGACACGCAACTTCTTCCTGCCGGGCCTCAACATCGCCCAGCGCGGCGAGCCCGCGACGGTCGGCGTGCGGTTGGACTACAAGTATTGATGACGTGAAAGGCGGGAGCGCGGAAATGCGTTCCCGCCCCTGCATCCTGTCGCTGCCGGAATTGTTGACCGCTCCGGCGGTTGCGCGCAGACTCTTCGGATGATCAAGGAAAAGCTGCTGATCGGCGGGCGCTGGACGGATACCAGCGCCACGATTCCCGTTGAAGACCCTTCGACCGGCGAGGTCATCGGCACGCTGGCCGCCGGCACAACAGAAGACATCGACGCCGCCGTGAAAGCCGCCCAAAACGCGCTGCGCGGCGCATGGGGCAAGGCCACCGCCGCCGAACGCGGCCGCGTGCTGGCGAAGATGAGTGCGCTGGTCGCCGAACAGGTCGATGCGCTGGCCGACATGGAAGCGCGCGATGTCGGCAAGCCGCTGAAGCAGGCGCGCGCCGATGCCGTGGCGTTGTCGCGCTATCTGGAATTCTACGCCGGTGCGGCGGACAAGCTGCATGGCGAGACCATTCCCTATCTCGCGGACTACACTGTCTACACGCTGCGCGAACCGCATGGAGTCACCGGCCATATCGTGCCGTGGAACTATCCGATGCAGATCATCGGCCGTTCCGTCGTCGGCGCGCTGGCGGCGGGCAATGCCGCAGTGTTGAAGCCGGCCGAAGAAGCGAGCCTCACCGCCCTCGCCTTCGCGCGCATCGCGCAGCAGGCAGGCTTGCCGGATGGCGCGCTGAATCTCGTAACAGGATTGGGTGAAGAAGCAGGTGCCGCGCTCGCCGCACATCCCGGCATCCATCACCTGTCGTTCACCGGCTCCACGCAGGTTGGCGCGCTGGTGCAGGCCGCTGCCGGACGCAATGCCGTTCCGGTGACGCTGGAACTTGGCGGAAAGTCGCCGCAGATCGTGTTTGAGGACGCGAACCTCGAACGCGCCCTGCCCTTCTTGGTCAACGCCGGAATCCAGAATGCCGGCCAGACGTGCTCGGCCTCGTCGCGCCTGCTGATCCATCGCTCCATATATAATGAGGTGCTGGAGAAGCTCGCCTCGCGCTATCGCGCATTGCGCGTCGGTCCGGCGAAGGACGATCTGGATGTCGGGCCGCTCATCTCCGCCGCACAAAAATCGCGTGTCGAGGATTACCTGAACCTTGGAAGCAAGAACGGCGTTTCCATCGTCGCCGAAGGCAAGATCGTTCCGAACGTTCCGAGCGGCGGGCATTACATCGCCCCCGCGCTGATGACTGGCATGAAGTCGGACCACAGGCTCGCGCAGGAAGAGATCTTCGGCCCCGCGCAGGTCGTGCTGGCTTTCGACGACGAAGACGAGGCCATCGCCATCGCGAACGGCACGGACTATGGCCTCGTCGCCGGAGTGTGGACGCGCGACGGTTCTCGCGCGATGCGCATGGCGCGCGCGATCAACACCGGACAGGTCTTCATCAACAATTACGGCGCCGGCGGTGGCGTGGAGTTGCCCTTTGGCGGCGTCGGGAAATCGGGTCACGGCCGCGAAAAAGGCTTCGAGGCGCTCTACGCGTTCACGCGGCTGAAAACCGTCGCGGCGTTTCACGGCAGGGACTGAATATGCGCTTGAAGGACAAGATCGCGATCATAACCGGCGGCGCGTCCGGGTTCGGCGAAGGCATCGTGCGCCGCTTCGCGAAGGAAGGCGCGCGGGTCGCCATCGCGGACCTGAACGGCGATGCCGCGCAGAAGGTGGCGAAGGATATCGACGGCCTCGCGGTGCGCACCGATGTCTCGAAGGGCGACGATGTGAAGGCGCTGGCGAAGGCCGTCGCCGAGAAGTGGGGCCGCATCGACCTGCTGGTGAACAATGCCGGGATCGGCCACAAGCCGCAGCCGCTCGACACGCTGCCGGAAGACGCCTTCGACCGCATCCTGGCCGTCAACGCCAAATCGGTCTACTTCACCGCGCGCGAAATCGTGCCGCTGATGAAGCCCAGGAAGTATGGCGCCATCGTGAACGTTGCCTCCACCGGCGGCGTGAGTCCCCGCCCCAACCTTACCTGGTACAATGCGTCCAAGGGCTGGATGATCACAGCCACCCGCGCCATGGCAGTGGAACTGGCGCCGTTCGGCATCCGCGTCAACGCGATCAATCCTGTGGCCGGCGAAACACCCCTGCTCTCGACCTTCATGGGCGAGGACACGCCGGAAATCCGGGCCAAATTCCTGGCCTCGATTCCCATCGGCCGTTTCTCGACGCCCGAGGATATTGCGGCGGCAGCCTGCTTTCTTTGCAGCGACGAGGCGTCCATGATCACGGGCGTGGCGCTCGAGGTCGATGGCGGCCGCTGTATCTGAACGAAAAGGACCTGCGTCATGAATGCGCCTTTCACCGCTTCCCGTCTCGAGTCGGTTCTGCGCGACATCGAAACGCGCGAAGACCAGATCGTGGCCTTGACGCAGGACCTGATCCGCTTCCCGACCGTGAACCCGCCGGGCGAGGCCTATAGGCCTTGCGCCGAATATCTCGGCAATCGCCTCACCAGGCGCGGTTTCCAGGTGGAATACATCCGTGCCGAGGGAACGCCCGGCGACAGCGACAAATATCCGCGGATCAACGTGGTGGCCCGGCGCGAAGGCAAGAGCAAGGGCCCCTGCGTCCACTTCAACAGCCATCTCGACGTCGTGCAGACGGGCGCGGGCTGGACGGTCGATCCGTTCGGCGGCGAAGTGAAGGACGGCAAGGTCTATGGCCGAGGCGCCTGCGACATGAAAGGCGGCCTCGCAGCTTCGGTCGTCGCCGTGGAAGCGCTGCTGGATTCCGGCCTCGATCTCCCCGGCGCCATCGAAATCTCCGGCACCGTGGACGAAGAGTCGGGCGGCTATGGCGGTGTTGCGTATCTGGCAGAGCGCGGCTGGTTCTCCAAGCCGCGCGTGGATCACGTCATCATCCCCGAGCCGCTGAACGTGGATCGCGTCTGCATCGGCCATCGCGGCGTATGGTGGGCGGAGATCGAGACGCTGGGCCGCATCGCGCACGGCTCCATGCCGTTCCTCGGCGACAGCGCCATCCGCCACATGAGCGCCGTGCTGGAGAAGATCGAGCACGAGCTCTATCCCGCCCTCGCCGCCCGCCATTCGGACATGCCGGTTGTGCCGGAAGGCGCGCGGCAGTCCACCATGAACATCAACTCCGTGCATGGGGGCGAAGGCGAAGAGTTTACGGGGCTTCCCGTGCCGTGCGTTGCGGACTCCTGCCGCATGATCATAGACCGCCGCTTCCTGATCGAAGAGACGATTGAATCCGTCAGAGGCGAAGTGACGGCGCTGCTGGATCGCGTCGCCGGGGAACGCCCGACCTTCAAATACAAGATGCGCGAACTGTTCAGCGTGCAGCCCTCGATGGCCGACCGCGACGGCCCCGTGGCAACGGCGACGTCCAAGGCGGTGCGCCAGATCCTGGGCAAGGATGCCGAGATCGTCTGTTCGCCCGGCACCTATGACCAGAAGCATGTCGACCGCATCGGCAAGCTGAAGGACTGCATCGCCTATGGCCCCGGCGTGCTCGACCTCGCGCACCAGCCCGACGAATGGGTCGGCATCGCAGACATGGTCAACTCCGCGAAAGTCATGGCGGTCGCGACCGCCGATCTGCTCACGCGGGGCTGAGCACAATCGCGTCCGGGTCAGACCTCCAGCCGGTCGTCGGGCCGGGCTACAAGCGCGTAGAGAACCGGCATCAGGTAGACGCTGATCGCAAGCCGCGCGATGAGCCCGGCCACAATCACGAGCGCGAAGGGTCTCTGGGAGTCTGTCCCGACACCGGTCGCGATGGCTGCCGGCACCAGCCCCAACGCGGCCACCAGGGCGGTCATCATGATGGGACGCAGCTTGAGGATCGCTCCCTCGCGGATGGCCTCGGCGATAGGCGTGCCGCCACGGCGCAATTCGTTGACATAGGAGATGTAGACCACCGCCGTCAGGACGGAGACGCCGAACAGGGCGAGGAATCCGATGCCGGACGAGACCGAAAACGGCGTGTCCGTGATCCACAGCGCCACGATACCGCCCACCGGCGCCGACAGCAGCACGCCGAGCACGGTGATGAAGGGGAATTTGAAGTTGCTGTAGAGTGCGAACAGAATAAGGAAGATCAGCAGCAGCGTCAGCGGCAGGATGATTTTCATCTGCGCACGAGAGGCAGTGTACTCCGTGTATTCGCCGCCCCAATCCAGATGGTATCCCTCCGGCATGCCAACCTTCTGCTTGACCTGCTGGATTGCGTCACCGACGGCGCTCGCAAGATCGCGGCCCTCCACTGAGAACTGCACGCCGATATAGCGCGAATTGTTCTCGCGATAGATGAACGATGCGCCGTTCGTGACTTCTATGTCCGCAAACTCCTTCAGCGGAATTTGCTGTCCACCCGGGGTGGCCACGGGAATGTTTCCGATTTCCTCCGGATTGTCGCGGTACTGCCGGTCGAGGCGGACGACGAGATCGAATTCCTTCTCGCCCTGCACGACCTGCGTGGCGACGTCGCCTCCGATCGCGGTCTGGATGAGACTGTTGATGTCATCAACGTTGAGGCCATAGCGGGCGATCTTATCGCGATTGATCTTGAGTGCGAGGCTGGGCTGCCCAAGCTCCTGCACCAAAGTCACGTCGCTGATGCCGCGAACCCGTTCCAGGATCCGCTTGATGGCCTTGCCCTTCTGCTGAAGCGTATCGAGATCGGGGCCGAACACCTTTACGGCAAGCGCGCTTTTCAGGCCGGTCTCCGCTTCGTCGACCGCGTCCTCGGCAGGCTGCGTATAGTTGAAGATGATACCGGGAAACGCGGCGAGTTTCTCGTTGACGGCCTCGATCAGCGCAGCCTTGTTGCGATAGGGCCCCGTCCATTCCGAGTAGGGCTTGAGGCCAACGAAGAACTCGGCGTTGAAGAAGCCGGTCGAATCCGTTCCATCGTCGGGACGCCCAAGCTCCGAGGTGACGATCGTCACATCCGGGAAGGAGCGCAGGATCGCGCGTATCCTGGGCGTGACCTTCTCCGCTTCATCGAACGAAATCGTGTACGGCATGGTCGCGCGCACCCACAATGCGCCCTCGTCCAGTTGCGGCATGAACTCGGCGCCGATGAACGGAACCAGCAGCAGGGAGCCGGCAAGCAAGCCGGTGCATGCCAACGACGTCTTCCAGGGACGCGCGAGGCAGTAGTCGAGCCCCCTGGCGTAATGCGTCTTGATGTATTCGAACGCGCGATTGGGCCTCTCCACGACGCCGTTGCGCATGAACCATGAGCACAGCACGGGCAGCAGCGTCAGCGTCACGATCAACGAGCCGACGAGCGCGAAGATCATCGTGTCCGCCATCGGCTTGAACAGCGTGCCGGACGGCCCGGTCAGCACATAGATCGGCAGGAAGCTCGCCACGATCACCGCGACCGCATAGAAGAGCGGCCGGTCCACTTCTCCTGCCGCGTCGCGGATCACTTCCAGAACATTGAATGGCGAGCCCTTCCGCAGCGCGATCTGGCGGAAGATGTTTTCCACCATGAAGATCGCGCCATCCACGAGGATGCCGAAATCCACCGCGCCGATAGACAGCAGGTTGGCCGACGCGTTCTGGAGGTCGAGGCAGATGAACGCGAACAGCAGCGCCAGCGGAATGGTGACCGCGACGATCAAACCGGCGCGGATGTCGTAGAGGAAGAATATGAGCACCACAACGACGAGCAGCATGCCCACAAGCAGGTTCTCTTCGACGATCCGCGTGGTCAGCGCGATCAGGTTGCTGAGATCGTAGAACGGGCGGATCTTCACGTCGCGCGGCAGGATTTCGCTGTTGATCTGCTTCGCCTTGTCCTCGACGCGCCTGAGGACGTCCTGCGTCTTCTCGCCCTTGAGCATCACGATGACGCCTTCGACGGCATCGTCCTGTTTCTCGTATCCGAATTCCCCCAGACGCGGCGCAATGCCGATCTGGACGCGCGCGACATTCTTCAGAAGGACCGGGGTTCCGTTGTGCACGGCCAGCACGACGTTGCCGATGTCCTCGGTGCTGGTAATGCGCCCTTCCCCGCGCACGTAGTAGAACTGGCCACCTTGCGAATAGAAGCCGCCGCCGGCATTGCTGTTGTTCGCCGCCAATGCCGCTTCCACCTGCGCGACCGACAGCCCGGCCCCGGCGATTTTCGCCGGATCAAGCAGCACCTGGTACTGCATGCTGCCGCCGCCAAACCCGGAATCGTCCGCCACCCCGTCAACGGCCCGGAAGGCCGGTTCGACAACCCAGTCCTCGAAGGTCTTCAGCTCCATCGGCGAACGATCGGAACTCTGCAGCACGTAGCGGTAGATCAGCCCGGACGGCGCGGAGAGCGGCGATACCGAAGGCGCAACACCGGCGGGCAGGCTCAGGTCGCCCATCCGGTTGAATACTTGCTGGCGGGCGAAATAGTTGTCCGTCCCGTCATCGAAGGTGAGCGTGACATCCGACAATCCGTAGAGAGAGACCGATCGGCTGACAGCGGTGTGCGGAATGCCGTTCATACCGCGCTCCACCGGCACGGTGATCAGGCGCTCCACTTCCTCCGCGGCATGGCCCGGCCATTGGGTGATGATCTCCACCATCGGCGGCGAAAGATCCGGATAGGCATCCATCGGCAGGCGTTGCAGCGCCCACACGCCCGCCCCAACCAAGAGCACCGTCAGCAGCGCGACGATGAATCTCATCCGCAAGGACGCATCCACGATCCTGTTCATGATCGAGGCGGCGCGCGTCTTGGGAACGTTTGGCGTTGTGTGGTCGCTCATTGATTTTGCATGAACTGGATAAAGAGAGCGCCTTCGACGATCACCTTTTCGCCGGCGCGAAGGCCGGAGGCGATGTCGTATTGATCGCCGGCGCGATACCCCAGGGTCACATGCACCCGCGCGAAGCTGCCGTCTCTCTGGGCGACGTAAACAAACGGAAGATTGTCATCGTCGCGCAAGATTGCGGAGACCGGTACCAGAAGCCCTTGCGTCTCTTGCGCCGACCGCATCGCGACATGGACATACATCTGCTTCTTCAACAGGCCGTCGGGGTTGGCGACGGAGACGCGCACGGCAACCGAACGCGTGTTCGGGTCCAGTTCCGCCGCAATGTTCTCGACCCGGCCGGAGACAGTCTTCGAACCGTCTCCGGTGTTTATTGTCGCGACATCTCCGACATGGACCACGTCTGCGTCGGCGCCAAAGGCCTGCGCCATCACCCACACCCGCGAGAGATCGGCGATGGTGAAGCACGCCGTCGATCCCGCCTGCAGCAGTTCGCCGGGCGTGATCAGTTTCTCCACCACCGTCCCG
>DATIVW010000366.1:0-2104 GCA_035465595.1 Rhizomicrobium sp.
GCGATTCCCGTCGGCATCGCGCTGGAATCCACGGACGAAGGCGTCCGCTATGTCTGCGCGGCGGAAGTCACGCGCTTCGGCAACATGCCGGACGGCTGCGTCAAGGTCACGCTGGCGCCGCAGACCTATCTGGTCTTCGCGCATGACGGCCACATCACGGGCCTGCGCGAAACTTATGAGGCGATCTGGAACGAATGGCTCCCGGCGAGCGGCAGGACTGTCGCCGAAGCACCGAGCCTCGACCGCCACAACGAAACCTTCGACACGCGCACCGGCAATGGCGGCGTGACGATCTGGATACCGGTAAAATGAATCCACCCTCCCCTTGAGGGAGGGTCGGAGAGCGAAGCGATCCGGGGAGGGGTCAATTGCATCGGCGGCATCCTGACCCCTCCCCGAAAAATTCTGCGCGCTCGCTGTCGCGCGCTGCTCGAATTTTGTCGACCCTCCCTCAAGGGGGGAGTGGCTTTTACTGCACCACCGCCTGGCCGTGCATGCCGAGCATCGAATGCATGAAGTGGTCGCAGGTGAAATTGTAGGTGCCGGGTTTGGTCGGCATGAAGCGCACATCCACCGTGCCGCCGTCGTCCACTTCCACCACGCCCTTGGACACCTTGCCCGCATCTTCGGGCGCAATCGTTCCGGCCGCGAACAGTTCCGGCGCGGAGAAGTCATGGTCCTTGTTCACGGTGCTGGTGAAGACGAGCTTGTAAGTCTGGTTCGCCTTCAGGTTCAGCGTCGCCGGCGCGAAGGCGTAATTGCTCATCGACACGGTGACGGTTTGCGCCGCGGACCAGTCGGGCGCGGTCTGCGCAACGGCGGGCAGGGCGGAAAGAGAGAGGATCGCGGCAAGCGCGAGCGGGCGAGCGAACATGATGGTCCTCATCGGGGGTAACCGCGTCTCGCGGTGCATGTGCATTCTAGCGCAACCCGTGATGTGTACCGCGTAAATCTGCGGTCACGCGCGCGTTACTTCGCGGCCGCCTGCTGGCGCGCCAATTCGGTCTCGAACGCTGCGTCTGCCTTTGCCATAAAGCTCTGCAGGGCGCCGGAATCGATGAAGGGATTTGGTCCGCCGGGCTTTCGCGCGGCCAGCCTGGCTTGCGGGTCGTAGAAGCCCGCATGCGGCGCAAGGAAAACATCGGCGTGAATTGCCTTCAGCCTGGCGATGCTGGCGCGATAGTCGGACACGATCCCGGGATAGGCCTTGTTGTTCACCAGCGGATTGCCGGCCACCGACACGCTGCAGATGTCGATCACGCGGTAGCTCTTGCCGCCTTCGCTCACATTCCATGTCCAGCTCGTGCAGCCCGGCGTATGCCCCGGCGTCAGGTGTGCAGTAATCCGCACGTCGCCCGCGCTGAGCGTTTCGCCGTCCTTCACGACCTGATCCACCTTCACCGGCGGATAATGCATATCGGCCGTCGGGCCGAAGGAAATCGTGCCGCTCTCAAGGATCGGCTTGTCGCCGGCGCTGGCGGCGAAGCGCGCGCCGGTGTCCTTCTTCAACTGCGCGATGCCCGCGGCGTGGTCGAAATGCGCGTGCGTGTTGAGGATCAACCTGATGTCGGAGAGCTTGAACCCCAGCGCGCGGATGTTCGCTTCGATCTGCGGAACGTTCTTTTCCAGCGTGCCGTCGATCAGCACGTCGCCCTTGGGCGAGGCGATGAGATAGGCCGCAAGCTCCTGCGTGCCGACATAATAGGTGTCGCCGACGATGCGGAAGGGCTTCTGCGGCGCCGTCCACTCGGCCGGGATGTCCATGGCCTGCGCGGACGTGGCAAGGCCCAGCGCGAAAACGGATGCGATGATGGAAAACTGCATGATGCCCTCCCGGCGAGAGCGCGCATCATGATCGTCATTGGGGCAGGAGTTGGGCCGATGTCCGCAATGCAACGCGCGTTCCTCAAGAAGCAAAACGGCGCCCCCCGAGGCGCCGCCTTATGCAGGCAAGAAACAAACCCCGATCAACGGTTCGCGCGGCAATGGCCATAAGGGCCAAGGTGATAGCCGCGCGGGCATGCATGCATGGCCGGATGCGCATAGTTGCGCAGGCACCCGCCGTGCGGGCCGCGATGCCAGCCGATGCCGCATCCGCCTGCCG
>DATIVW010000367.1:0-1816 GCA_035465595.1 Rhizomicrobium sp.
CGAGCGCCAGTACGAGGAGTTCAAGGACCGCATCGGCGAGATCGTCCACGGCATCGTCAAGCGCGTGGAGTTCGGCTCCGTCGTGGTCGACCTGGGCCGCGCCGAAGGCGTTGTCCGCCGCGACGAGATGATCCCGCGCGAATCTTTCCGCACCGGCGATCGTATCCGCGCCTATATCTACGACGTGCGCCGCGAAACCCGCGGCCCCCAGATCTTCCTGTCACGCAGCCACCCGCAGTTCATGGTGCGCCTGTTCGCGCAGGAAGTTCCCGAGATTTACGACGGCATCATCGAGATCCGCGCCGTGGCGCGGGATCCGGGCAGCCGCGCGAAGATCGCGGTGATCAGCAAGGACTCCAGCATCGATCCGGTCGGCGCCTGCGTCGGCATGCGCGGCGTGCGCGTGCAGGCCGTGGTCCAGGAACTCCAGGGCGAGCGTATCGACATCATTCCATGGTCCACGGAAGCGGCGACGTTCATCGTCAACGCGCTGGCGCCGGCGGAAGTCTCCAAGGTCGTGCTCGATGAAGACACGCACCGCACTGAAGTGGTTGTGCCGGACGAGCAGCTTTCGCCCGCCATCGGCCGCCGCGGTCAGAACGTGCGTCTGGCCTCCCAACTCACGGGCTGGCAGCTCGACATCCTGACGGAAGCCGAGGAATCGGAGCGCCGCCAGAAGGAATTCGCCGAGCGCACCACGCTGTTCATGGAATCGCTCGACGTGGACGAGACTGTGGCGCAGCTGCTCGCGTCGGAAGGCTTTGCGTCGATCGAAGACGTCGCCTTCGTGCCGCTGGATGAACTGGCCGCCGTCGAAGGCTTTGACGAGGAGACCGCGCAGGAACTGCAGACCCGCGCGCTCGAATTCATCGAGGCCAAGAACAAGGAAATGGACGACAAGCGCAAGGCGCTGGGCGTCGATGACGATGTACTGGATGTGCCCGGCGTGACGGCCGCCATCGCGGTCGCTTTGGGCGAGAACGAGGTGAAGACCGTCGAGGATCTAGCCGGTTGCGCCACCGACGATCTCGTCGGTTATTACGAGACGAACAAGGAAAAGGAGCGCGTCCGCGTTCCGGGCTTCCTGGAAGGCTTCAACCTCACCGCCGAAGACGCCAACGCCATCATCATGAAGGCGCGCGTGAAGGCCGGCTGGGTCGAGGAAGAGCCGGAACCGGAAGCCAGCGTGGAAGAAGAAGTGTCCGAAGAGGCTGAAGAGGCTTGAACATCGCAGTGACCATCGAGAAGGACGGCGAGAAGACGATGCGCGAAGGGCATCTCGTGGGCGGCTCTCGCTCGCGCGAACGCCGCTGCATCGTGACGGGCGAGGTGCGCGATGAAACGCAGCTCATCCGTTTCGTCGTCTCGCCCGATGGCGAGGTGGTACCGGACGTCGCCGCAAAGTTGCCCGGCCGCGGAATCTGGGTAAGCGCCGATCGCAAGGCGCTCGAACAGGCAATTGCCAAGAATCTTTTTTCGAAAGCGGCGAAGGCGAATGTGAAAGTTTCCGCCGGACTTGCCGACCTGGTCGGGAAGCAGATCGTCCAGCGCATGATCGGCGATCTCGGCATGGCGCGCCGTTCTGGCGCGCTGGTGACCGGTTTCGACAACGTCGCCCGTGCGCTGGATGGCAAGCCCGCTCCGGGGTTGCTGATCGAAGCCAGCGACGGCGCGGCCGACGGACGCCGCAAGCTTCTCGGAATAGCAAAGGCACGCGGCCTCGATCTGCCCATTCTGGACAGCCTTTCCAGCGCAGAATTGAGCTTGGCGCTGGGCAAGGAGAATGTGATACATGCCGCCCTCAAAGCGGGCGCGC
>DATIVW010000368.1:0-18827 GCA_035465595.1 Rhizomicrobium sp.
GCGCAGCTCGATCACCGGATTTTTCCAAGCGATGGGATGGGAGTCACGGCTGTTCACGAAAGAATCCTTTGCATTGGCGGCGAGAGAGGAGTTGACGGGAAGGACGCCCATCGCGGTTGCCAGCAGCGACAGGCGCATCAAATCCCGGCGGTGGAGTTCGGTGCTCATTGGACCCTCGTGAAGTCCATGCGCCAGTTCACTTCCCAGGTCTTGCCGCCGTCGGGGGAGAAGGCCTGCTCCCAATGCGCGGAATTCTTCGTGATCTTCGACCAGGTGTAGCGGCAGCGCACGGTCTTGCCGTTGTTCACGGTGTCGCCGTCGAACGTGCCGACGCCATCCTTGAAATTGAAATTGCCGATCACCGGCGGATCGAGCGGGCCATTGGCGCTGCGCCCGTCCAGCCACCAGATTGCCCAGGTCTGCGTCTTGGGATCGTAGCCGCGGATGCCGACCGCGCGATAAGGCCCGGACGGCAGGCCGATATAGTTGTCGTCGACCGTGCCCTTGCCATCCATCGTCATCCAGAGCCGGGAGGTGCCGTCGAATTCCGCCCAGTCATGGCTGCCGACGAGACGGCCGTTCAGCCGCCAGTGATGCACCTTCCACTTGCCGATGAGGAAATCGAAATCATGCGAATGGTCGGCGGTTCCTTGTGTTGCAGGCGCGTCGGCCAGTGCCGGCACGGCGGCGAGCGAAGCGGCGAGCAATAAGGCGGCTGCGATCTTCATGGGCGTTGCCCCTTGGGTTGCGGGCGACGGTGTAAACCCCTAAACATGACATCCAATGTCATGTATTTGGGATACACTGAAAAAATGCTCGCGAGCCGCCTTCTGTCGATCCTGATGCTGCTGCAGGCGCGCGGCCGGATGAGCGCCGTGGCGCTCGCGAAGGAATTCGAGGTCTCGGTGCGCACCATCCACCGCGACATCGACCAGCTCAGCGCGGCGGGCATTCCGGTTTATGCAGAGCGTGGACGCAGCGGCGGCTTCGCGCTGATGGACGGCTATCGCACGAAACTCACGGGGCTCACGCAGCCGGAAGCGGAGTCGCTTTTCCTCGCCGGGCTTCCCGGCCCCGCCGCGCAGCTTGGCTTGTCGGACGTGCTGCACGCCGCGCGGTTGAAACTCGTGGCGGCGCTGCCCGCGAACATGCAGCCCAACGCGGAACGCATCGCTTCGCGCTTTCACCTCGATCCCGTCGCATGGTTCAAGGGCAGCGATCCGCTGCCATCATTGCCGATCGTCGCGCAGGCGCTGTGGAGCGAGCGCTACCTCAAGCTGCGCTATCGCAACTCGGGCGAGATCTATGGCCGCAAGCTCGGACCGCTCGGCCTCGTCCTGAAAGGCGGCGTCTGGTACCTCGTCGCGATGAGCGGAAAATCCATCCGCACCTATCGCGTTGCGCAGATGCTGGATGCAGAGGTGACCGACGAGCCTTTCGTACGCCCCGGGAATTTCGATCTCGCCGAACATTGGGAGGCGTCGTCCAGCGCCTATGAAGCCGGCGTCTATCGCGCCGAGGCGGAGGTGCGCCTGTCGCCAAAAGGTATGGAGCGGCTGGAAGCGCTGGGACCTTATGTTGCCGCCGCGGCGGCGGATACGGCCGGCAAGCCGGACCGGACGGGATGGGTGCGCTGCCGCCTGCCGCTGGAGAATTTCGATATCGGCGTGCGCGACATGCTGCGGCTGGGCGAGGAGGTGGAGGTGCTGGGCCCGCCCGCCTTCCGCGCGCAGATGGCCAAGACGCTGCGTGCCGTGGCGGCACGGTATGCGGGCCGTGAAGCCTGAGCCTGGCCGGCTTACTCGGATTTATTTGCCCGGCAGCCGTGATAGCTTGGATTCGAGGAACGCCAGACTTGTCGACCACCGAAACAGCGCCGACGTCCTTTTTCCATGCGCCGCGACGCGACACCCCGCTCGCGCTGCGCATCGCGATCACATGCGTCATGGTCGGCATGTTCATGCAGATGCTGGACTCGACCATCGCCAACGTGGCGCTGCCTTACATGCAGGGATCGCTGCAGGCGAGCCATGACCAGATCACCTGGGTTCTCACCTCCTACATCATCGCATCGGCCATTCTTACCGGCCCCATCGGCTGGCTCGCGGCGCGCTTCGGCCGGCGCGAGATATTCCTCGTCTCGCTCATCGGCTTCACCGCGACATCGGCGATGTGCGGCCTGGCGCAGAACCTGGACCAGATCGTCATCTTCCGGCTGGCGCAGGGCGCGTTCGGCGCGGCGCTGTCGCCGCTGTCGCAGGCGATCATCCTCGACCGGTATCCCATCGAGCAGCGCGGCAAGATCATGGCGGTTTGGAGCGCAGTGATCATGCTGGGCCCGATCCTGGGGCCGACGCTCGGCGGATTCCTCACCGACAATTATTCGTGGCGATGGGTGTTCTACGTGAACGTGCCCATCGGCATCCTGTGCGCCGTCGGCGTGTTCTTCTTCCTGTTCGAGGACAAGCTGAAGAAGCCGCCGGAATTCGACTGGTACGGCTTTGCGTTTCTATCCATCGCGCTGGGCGCGCTTCAATTGATGCTCGACCGCGGCACCGACAAGAGCTGGTTCGACTCGACCGAGATCACGGCGGAAGCGGTGATCGCCGGGCTGTCGTTCTACCTGTTTCTCGTGCACCAGTGGACGACGAAGCACCCGTTCCTGAACCCGGACCTGCTGAAGGACCGGCAATATGTTTCCGGCATGATCCTGACGTTCTTCGTCGGCCTGCTGCTGCTGGCGACGAGCGCGCTATTGCCGCCATACCTGCAGAACCTCGGCGGCTATTCGGTGCTCGATACCGGCCTGCTGCTGGCGCCGCGCGGGCTCGGCACCATGATCTCGATGGTGATCATCGGCCGCCTCGTGATGCGCAGCGATCCCCGCTACTACATGGGCGTCGGCTCGCTCGTCCTGCTGTGGACGATGTGGGAGATGGCGGGCTGGACGCCCGCCGTGAGCTTCTGGACGCTGGCCATCACCACCTTCGTGCAGGGCGTGGCGATGGGATTCATCTTCGTACCGATGAACATGTATACCTACTCGACCCTCGCACAGGCCTACCGCACCGATGGGTCGAGCATCCTGAATCTCGTGCGCAATGTCGGCTCGGCCATCGGCGTGTCGCTCACCACGACGGTGCTGACCAGCCAGACGCAGGTGAACTACAACCAGCTTGGCGAGAACGCGACGCCGTTCAATCGCGCGCTGGCGCAGAATGCGCCCAGCATGATGCTGGGGCCGCAGCTTCCCTTCGGCGCGCAGAACCTGCACGGCATGATCCTGGAGCAATCGCTGGTCATCGCCTATACCGACACGTTCCTGTTCATGTTCTATGCAAGCCTGCCGGTGCTGATCGTCATCCTCACCTTGCGCAAGGTGAACCTGCTGCAGGCGGGCCAACAGAGCCAGGAGCAGCACATGGAAGCGATGGAGTAGCGCGCGGGCGCTACTTCACCAGCGTGTATTTGAAATCGTATTCGCTGCCCTTGGCGTCGCGCGCATGCAGCAGCATCTGGCCCTTGGCGCCTATGTATTTCCCGGTGCCGCCGGTGACCGCCATCATCGTGTCGCCCTTGTCGTGGAACGGGCCTTCGGAGGTGATCTGCCCGTCGGCCAGCTTCAGAGTCCAGATGCATTCATACGCCGCGCCCGCCACGGTGCGGATGCAGAAGCCGTTGTCGCTGCCCACCTGTGTCTTGTCGGCGGCATCGAACACCGGGTTTGCGAAGGTGAGGATGTCGCCGCGATTGTCCTTCGCCTTGCCGACGGCGGCGGTGGCGTCGCTCGTGGCATGCTCGACGACCGTGAGGTTTTCCGGCGCGCCGACGACCACGACGGCAGCGGACGCAGCCGGTGTGGCAGCCAGAAACATTGCCGCGATCCAGATGTTCTTCATGACGTTCTCCCCTTGCCGATCGTCCACGCGTCGCCCGCGGGCGCGGTGCCGTGATCGTAAGGCCGCGCGAGCAGCATATAAAGCACGCCGACGCCGACGATGCCGAGCCATGTCACGCTCATGGACCAGTTGATGTACCAGGGCTGCGCCGGCGTGCGCGGCCAGGCCATGTCCACGATCGCGCCGATACCATAGATGAGCGCCACGATGTTCACCGGCCACGCCCATGCGCCGAGGCGGAACTTGCCGCCGGGCACCCAGCCGCGCATCCGCGCGGAAAGCGCGCCCAGCACGATCATCTGGAACGCCACATAAATGCCGATGATGGCGGAGGCCACGATCACCGCGATGGCGTTGGCGAAGATCAGGCCGAGGCAGATGATGATGCCCGCCACGATGCCCGACATGACGAGCGCACGCACCGGAACGTGGGTATGCGGCGAGACTGTGGCGAAGAAATCGCTCGCCACGACCATCTTGTCGCGCGCATAGGAAAAGACGAGGCGGCTGGTGGCGGCCTGCAGGGACAATATGCAGGACATGAACGACACCAGCACCACGACGATCACGACCTTGAAGCCGGTTTCGCCGAACGCGCCGGTGAGCACTGCGGCGACCGGATCGGCCACCTTGCCGGAGATTGCACCGGCCATGTCCGGCTGAGCGACAATCAATGCGAGGCACACGAACGCGGCAGCCGCCATGCCGACATAGATCGTCATGCGCATGGCGCGCGGAATGGCGCTGCCGGGATTGGGCGTTTCCTCCGCCACGTCGCCGCAGGCCTCGAAACCGTAACAGGTGAAGAGCCCCGTAACCGCTGCCGCCATGAAGGCGGGCCAATAGTTGCCTTGGCCGATGTTGAAGGTATCGAGCACCAGGTTGAACGGCTGATGCCGCTGGAAGAGCAGCAGGTAGCCGCCGACCGCGATGGCGCCGATGATCTCGCAGATGAATCCGAACATCGCCACGCGCGCCAGAACCTGCGTGCCAGCGAGATTGATGAGCGTGGAGATCGCCACCAGCACCAGCGCGATGATCGTGACGGTCAGCGGCGTGGATGCGAAGCCGAGCAGCGTGGCGACGAACGGCCCTGCGCCCACCGCGACGGCGGCGATGGTGGTGAACAGCGCCCAGCCATAGATCCAGCCCGCCATCCACGCCCATTTCTTGCCGACGAGACGGCGCGCCCACGGATACAAACCGCCGGAGATCGGAAACTGCGAAACCACTTCGCAGAAGATGAGGCAGACGAGGAATTGCCCCGCGGCGGCGAGGAAGTAGGACCAGAACATCGGGGGCCCGCCCGTGGTGATGCCGAGCGTGAACACCGAATAGACGCCGACGACGGGCGACAGATAGGTGAAGCCGAGGGCGAAGTTCTCCCACAGCGACATCTTGCGGTCGAAGCGCGCGGTATAACCCAGCGCCGCAAGCTGCGCGGCGTCATCGTCCTGTGTCGCCATCCTTAACCCCCGGCGAATGCGGCGCTATTTGTGGGACAGAGTCGGAAGCGGCGTCAAATCCACCCTCCCCTTGAGGGAGGGTCGATAAAATTCGCAGCGCAGCGAAGAATTTTTCGGGGAGGGGTCAGGCGCGATGGCGGGCGCTGCGCGCACCCCTCCCCGAAATTTGCGAAGTGCAAATTTCGACCCTCCCTCAAGGGGAGGGTGGGATTCTGCGCAAGTCTTTGGTCTAGTCTTCCCCGGCTGTCGGAGACTCGCATGGATACGCAACTTCGTATTGGTGGAAAGTTTGAAGCTGGCAAAGGCGCGGCGGAGAAAGTTCTGAACCCGCGCACGGGCAAGCTGATCGTCGAGGTGCCGGAGGCCTCCAGCGATCAGGTCGACAATGCCGTGTTTGCGGCAGATGCGGCGTTCGATCAATGGTCGCGCACTACGCCGGCGGAACGCTCCGGCATGTTGCTGAAGCTGGCGGACAAGATAGAGAGCGACGCGGAGGCCTATGCCGATCTGGAAGCGCTGAACTGCGGCAAGCCGAGACACCTTGTGCTGAACGACGAAATCCCCGGCGTGGTGGATTGCTTCCGCTTCTTCGCCGGCGCGGTGCGCACCATGCATGGACCGGTGGCGGGCGAGTATCTGAGCGGCTTTACCTCCATGATCCGGCGCGATCCTGTCGGCGTGGTGGCGCAGGTGGCGCCGTGGAATTACCCACTGATGATGGCGGCGTGGAAGCTCGCACCTGCCCTCGCCGCCGGAAACACGGTGGTGCTGAAGCCGAGCGAGCAGACGCCGCTGACCGCGCTGAAGCTGGCGCAGCATATCGCGGAGATTTTCCCAGAAGGCGTGTGCAACATCATCACCGGGCGCGGCGCATCCGTCGGCGACCGGCTGATCAATTCGAGGCAAGTGGCGATGATCTCGCTCACCGGCGACGTCGGCACCGGGCGCAAGGTGATCGCGGCGGCGCAGGCGACGCTGAAACGGACTCATCTGGAGCTGGGCGGCAAGGCGCCGGTGATCGTGTTTGACGATGCCGATATCGAGGCGGTGGTGTCGGGGCTGCGTTCGTTCGGCTTCTACAATGCGGGACAGGATTGCACGGCGGCGTGCCGCGTTTATGCCGGCGAGAAGGTGTACGACAATCTGGTGGCCGAGCTTTCCAGCGCCGCGTCGTCACTTAAATTCGACCAGAAGGACGACGGCGAGAATGAGCTTGGCCCGCTGATCTCCGCGCGCCAGCAGGAGCGTGTCGTGGGCTTCGTCGATCGTGCGAAGGCGAACAAGCACATCGAGATCACCGCCGGCGGCAAGCCGGGAAAGAACGGGTTCTATTTCGAGCCGACCGTGATCGCCGGCGCGACGCAGGACGACGAGATCGTGCGCAAGGAAGTGTTCGGGCCGGTCGTCTCGGTCACGCGGTTCAAGGATGTCGATACCGCGGTGAACTGGGCGAACGACAGCGATTACGGCCTTGCCTCCTCCGTGTGGACGCGCGACGTGGCGAAGGGCATGCAGACGGCGGCGCGGCTGCGTTACGGCTGCACCTGGGTGAACTGCCATTTCATGCTCACCAACGAGATGCCGCATGGCGGCATGAAGCAATCCGGCTACGGCAAGGACCTCAGCATGTACGCGCTGGAGGATTACACCGTGCCGCGGCATGTGATGGTCAATTTGGCGTAGGTGGTGCTCCGCCGATTCAAAACCTCAACTGTCATGGCCCACCGGAGTGTGGGCCACCCAGTTGAAGTCTTATTGGTCTTGAAAGTGAAGCGCAGACGTCACCTGGGTGGCCCGCATTTGCGGGCCATGACATGTTTTGTTTTGGAGGGGCCGAGCCATGAGCAATGACGAGAAGAAATGTCCGTTCTCGGGCGGCATCGACCGGCGCGATTTTTTGAACGGCGTGGCGGTGAGCGCGGCAACGCTGGCGATGGCATCGAAGGCCTCCGCGCAGGCGACGCCGGGGATGCAGGACGATCCGGGTTACTACCCGCCGTCGCAGCACGATCTGCGCGGCAGCCACCCCGGCTCGTTCGAGAACGCGCACGCCCTGCGCGACGGCACGTTCTGGGATCATGCGAAGAAGCCGGAAGACACCCATGCCATCTACGATCTGGTCGTGGCCGGCGCGGGCATCAGCGGGTTGTCGGCGGCGTATTTCTTCCGCAAGGCCAAACCCAACGCGAAGATCCTCATACTCGACAACCACGACGATTTCGGCGGTCACGCCAAGCGCAACGAATACGACCTGAACGGCCGCATCGAGCTGTTGAACGGCGGTACGGAACTGATCGACTCTCCCCGCCCCTACTCCAAGGTCGCGGCCGGATTGCTGGCCGATCTCGGCATCGATCCGGTGAAGCTCACCGGGGAATGCGACCGGGAGGAAACCTACAAGGACCTGTCACCCGCGATCTGGTTCGACAAGGAGACCTTCGGCAAGGACGCGCTCGTCGTGGGCCGGTCGCGCGGCGGCGAAGAGGAAGGAAAGGTTGCGTGGAAGGATTTCCTCGGCAGTTGCCCGCTCGACGCGCAAACGCAGGCTGACATCCTGCGCGTGCAGGAAGGCGAAGACGATGTGATGCCGGGGCTTTCGTCCGACCAGAAGAAGGACAAGCTCAGCCGCATCTCCTATCGCGACTACCTGAAAGACTATCTGAAGGTGAACGAAACCACGCTCGCCTTCTACCAGACCATCACGCATGACGAATATGGAACGGGCATCGATGCGGAACCGGCGCTGGATTGCTGGGGCTTCGGCTATCCCGGCTTCAAGGGATTGAAACTCGCGCCGGGTTCTACGAACCGCATGGGCAATACCGCGGCGGGATACCAGGACAATCCCGACCTGCCGACCTTCCACTTCCCGGACGGCAACGCGACGATTGCGCGTTCGCTGGTCAGAAAGCTCATCCCGGGCGTGCTTTCCGGTTCGACGGCGGAAGACATCGTGACCGCGCGCGCAAACTATGCGGCACTGAACAAGGCGGGGGCACCTGTCGCGATTCGTCTCTCTTCCACCGTCGTCGGCGTGAAGAACATCGGTACGCCGGAAAATTCCAAAGGCGTCGAGATCGCGTATGTGCGCGGGGGGGATGTCTATCGCGTGCATGCCGCCAATTGCGTGCTCGCGGGCTACAACATGATGATCCCCTATCTGTGCCCCGAACTGCCGGACGCGCAGAAGGATGCGCTGCATTCGCTGGTGAAAGTGCCGCTGGTCTATACCGGCGTGGCGATCCGCAACTGGCAGAGCTGGAAGAAGCTCGGCATCCGCTCCATATCGGCGCCGGGCGGCTACTTCACCTCGATCCGGCTCAACTGGTCCGTGGACGTCGGCAAATACAAATCGCCGAAATCGCCCGACGAGCCGATGCTGCTGTTCATGGTGAAGACGCCCGTTTCCCCGGGCCTGCCGGAACGCGACCAGCACCGCATGGGCCGGCAGGAGCTTCTCGACACGCCGTTCGAGATGTTCGAGGCGAAGATCCGCGACCAGCTCCAGCGCATGCTGGGCGGCGGGGGCTTCGATCACCAGCGCGACATCACGGCGATCACCGTGAACCGCTGGCCGCACGGCTATGCCTACGAGTTCAACCCGCTGTTCGACGATTTCTCGATCCCGCCGGAGCAGCGCGCCAATGTCATCGGGCGCCGGCGCTTCGGGCGGATCGCCATCGCCAATTCCGATTCGGGCGCCGCCGCCTATACCGATTCGGCCATCGACCAGGCGCATCGCGCGGTGGGCGAATTATTGTCCATGTGATGCCTATTTAGCACTGTGTTTTCAGCCGGTTGCGACGGTTCGCGACACAGCCATTCTTGACGCTTTTGTCACAAAACCCCACGATGGCGGCAATCGAGGGGAACATCCATGCGCAAGATTTTTGGCGGCCTTTATCTTTCTGTCGCGACCGTTTCGCTTACGCTGTCAGTGGCGCCTTTGCCCGCGCATGCGCAGACCACCAGCGCTTCCAGCGGGGGCATCGAGGAAATCGTCGTCACTTCGGAGCGCCGCGAGGAAGAGCTCAGCAAGGTGCCACAGAGCGTCACCGCGTTCACCAACGCGCGCATGGATCAGCTCGACATCAAGAATTTCGGCGACCTCGTCGCCTACACGCCGGGCGTGACCTTCGACACCAACACGAACAACATCTCCATCCGCGGCGTCAATTCCAGCGCCGGCGACGCGACCACCGGCATCTATATCGACGACACGCCCATCCAGTTGCGCACCCTGGGTTTCGGCTCGGACAACACGCTGCCGGCGGTGTTCGATCTGGAGCGCGTGGAAGTCCTGCGCGGACCGCAGGGCACGCTGTTCGGCGCGGGCTCCGAAGGCGGCACGGTGCGTTACATCACGCCGACGCCCAGCCTCACCGAGTTCAGCGAATATGCAAAGGGCGAGCTTTCGACGACCGCATATGGCGCGCCCTCCTATGAAGCGGGCGTGGCGATCGGCGGCCCGATCATCGAAGACAAGCTGGGTTTCCGCATCAGCGCCTGGTACCGGCATGACGGCGGCTATATCGACCGCGTCAACTACATGACCGGAAACACCATCGACAAGAACACGAACCGCAGCGGCACCTTCTCCGCCCGCGCGGCGCTCGCCTGGCAGCCGGATGCGACGCTTCTGATCACGCCGAGCGTGTTCTTCCAGCAGAAGAACGTCCACAACAACGACCAGTACTGGGTGGGCCTCTCCAATCCAAGCCACGGCCGCTACATCACTGCCACGCCCGAGCTGATGGGCGACAAGGATCGTTTCACCTTGCCGGCGCTGAAGATCGACTGGACGCCGGGCGACATCGAGGTCGTGTCCAACACGTCCTACTTCGACCGCAGCCAGACGATCCAGGATTACTCCGGCACGCTCTACAACCTCTCCTATTTCCAGAGTGCGCTCGCGGGCGGAACGCTCCCCGACTATGTGACGGACTGCACCGGCGACGTCGGCAGCCTTTGCGCAACGCCGGGTTCCGGCTATCCGCTCCTCGGCCCGGCCAGCATCAACCTGCCGGGCTTCGGGCATTACAGCTCGCGCAACTACGTCATCAACAAGCAGAACAACATTACGGAAGAACTCCGCGTGCAATCGGCCGATCCGAGCGCGCGGCTGACATGGGTGGCTGGCCTGTTCTACACGCATCAGAGCCAGCTGAGCGTGGAGCGCATCAACGATCCGCAACTGCCCGCCCTCACCGCCTATCTGTGGGGTGAGCCGCCGGCGGCCGCGTCCTGCAACGTCCCGCCCACGGGAGTTCCCATCCTGGACATCTGGTGCGAGGGCCTGCTGCCCAACGGCGACGACTACATCAACCACACGCAGGGACATGAGCGGCAGGAAGCCATCTTCGCCAACTTCACCTATGCGATCACGCCTGACGTGAAGGTCCAGGCGGGAGCGCGCTATGCCAAGACCCATTTCGACTTCAGCAACTTCTCCGACGGCGCGCAGAACTTCGGCCCCCTCACCGGCAACACCGGCAAGGAAGACGAAAGGCCGTTCACGCCGATGGCCAACGTGACGTGGCAGATCAACGACGACGACATGATCTATGGCACAGTCGCGAAGGGCTATCGCATCGGCGGCGCCAATCCGCCGGTACCGTTCGTCGCCTGCGGACCGGACCTTACAGCCCTTGGCATCACCAGCCTTCCCGCCGACTACGGCTCGGACACCGTGATGAGCTACGAGCTCGGCAGCAAGGACAAGTTCTTCGGTGGACGGTTTCAGGCGGCCGGCAGCGTCTATTACCTGAAATGGAAGAACATCCAGCAGGACAACTACCTGCCAGGCTGCGGCTTCAAGTACACGAGCAACCTCGGCGACGCCGAGAGCAAGGGCTTCGATCTGCAGGGCGAATGGCTCGTCACGGACGCGCTCGATATCGACTTCAGCCTCGGCTACACCGATGCGCATTTCACGACGAATGCGGCAACGGGGCCGGCGCCGGGCGCACCGACGCTCGCGGTGAAGGGCGACAAGCTTCCCGGCTCGCCCTGGACCTTCTCGGTCGGCGCGCAATACAGCGCCAACGTTCTCGAGCACGATGCCTTCGTGCGGGTCGACTACGAGTTTGCGAGCCGCGAGGTCGGCATGACGCCGGCGCGCGATCCGGCCAACTCGCTGTATGACGGCGGACTGGTGGGCGAACCGGAAACCAACGTGGTGACGCTGCGCGCAGGCGCGACGTTCGGCGACCTGAATCTGTCGGTGTTCGCCGACAACCTGCTCAACGCGCATCCACGGCTCAACCTCAGCCATCAGGACAGCGACACGCTGCTTTTCGAAGCACAGACGCTGCGGCCACGGACGATCGGGATCACAGCGACGTATCGAAACTGACAGCGCGGCGCGCACAAAGACGAGGATATGTCATCGCCTGCTTCCGGCAGGCGGTGACATTTTCTTTTGACGCCAGCATGATCGCTTGAAACAGGGGCGCCGACATGACTACCGAGCTTAAGGCCGGATCGCTTTCGTTCATTGAATCGATGGTCATGGGCGTGGCCGGTTCGGCGCCCGGCTATACCATCGCCGTCACCACCGCGGTCCTGCTCGGCGTGGCAGGCACGCTGTCGCCCGGTGCGCTTGTCATCTTCGCCGTTCCGATGCTGGGCATTGCCGTTGCCTACAAGGCGTTGAACCGCCAGAGCGTATCCGCGGGGGCCGCCTATCAGTGGACGACGGTGGAGTTCGGAAAGTTCTGGGGCTTCTTCTCCGGCTGGGCGCTGCTGGTCGCCTCCATGATCTTCATGGTGACGGGGAGCCTTCCGCTCGCCACGGCCACGCTCGACTTCATCGACCCGGCGCTCGCCAACAACGTGGTGCTGAGCGCGGCCGTCGCCAGCGCATGGTTCCTCGTCATCGCCACGGTGCTGATCGTCGGCATCGAGGTCACGAGCCGCGTGCAGATGGTGATGACGGGCATCGAGCTGGTCCTGCTCTCCGCGGTCGTGATCGGCGCTTTCGCGCATGCGGCCGTCCATGGCGCGGTCAACCCGTTTTCCTGGAGCTGGTTCGGATTCGGCTACAGCGCATCGGCCTTCGCCAACACGGCGCTGATCGTGGTGTTCTTCTACTGGGGCTGGGACGTGACCGCGAACCTGGCGGAGGAAACGCATAATGCCGAAGTGAATGCCGGCAATGGCGGGTTCGTCAGCATCTTCATCACAATCGCTTACTATATCGCCTTTGTGGTCGCGGCGCTGGTGCTCTTCCCGGTGAAGGACTCGTCGGGGATGAACGCCAACATCATCTACAACATCGCCGTCGGCGCGGGCTTCGGCCGCACCGGCGGGTTGCTCGCGTCCATCGCCGTGATCCTGTCCTCGGTCGCCACGCTGGAAACCACCATGCTGCAATTCTCGCGCACGCTTTTCGCGATGGGCCGCGATGGCGCAATGCCCCGCGCCTTCGGCGTCGTGGACGCGCGGACGAAGACGCCGGTGCGCGCGATGCTTGTGCTGATCGCTATGGGGCTGCTCTTCCTGTGGGGGTCGAGCCTGATGCCGACGGTAAAGACGATCATCGCCGACGGGGTGAACGCCGTGGGCGTGCTCGTCGCCTATTATTTCGGGCTCGCGGGCCTGGTGGCGGCCAAAGTCTTCTTCCCGTCCTGGCGGCACCATTTCGGGCGCTGGCTGTGGCTCTGCCTTTATCCTGCGCTGAGCGGAATCGCGCTCATCGTGCTGGGGGCCTATGCCATCAGCACGTTCGACCTGGTGACGAAAATCGTCGGCATCGGCGGGCTTGCGCTCGGCATCATCTTCTTCCGGCCGGGCCGCTACCACGCGCCCAAGCTGGTCGAGCCGGTGGTGGACTAGAAAAACGCCCGCGGCAGGAGCGGGCGTTTCGGCATGAAGCCGGATCAGGAATAGCGGCGGCGCCAGGACCAGTCCCAGACCGGAACGTATCCCGCCTCGCGTTCGCGCCCGCCCTCTTCGGCGGAGAACCAGGAAACCGCGAGCCCGATGAGCAACCCCGCCGCGACCATGAAGGCCTGCAGCACGGCCGCGGCGCGGGCGCGATGGATCTCGTCGCGCGATTCGGCGATGACGCGATTGACGCGCGCATCGGCATCGGCCGGCGAGAGGCCCGTGATCGTCGCCGTCATGTTGGAGAGATAGTCGCGATCCTCGTTCGGAACGCCGGCGTGGCTCGACGACTTCAGCAGAATGCGGCCCGCTTCGGCGCGGCGATAGGTAAAGTCCGCATCCGTCAGCGCGCGGTCGGTGCGGAAGAGCTCATCCAGCTCGGACGCGATGATGTTCTCGCTGGCGACCGAGGAAGTCACACCCGATGGTCCGCCGGAAGGGGCCATGGCGCGCGAGGCCACCGCGCTGCCGGCAAGAGCAATCACCGCGCCGATCAGGATGGCGAGAGCCCAGGCGACCACGCCATGCATGCCGTCACGAAATTCGATTTCTCCGGCCACGATGGGACGCAGGCGCGACCGCATCCGGCCGGCGACGTAGCCGCCGAAGCCGAAACTGCAGAGCGCGACGAAGACCAGGTACAGGCCGGAAAGGGACCACAGCCACGCGCTGGAATCACGCCAAGTCGGCGCTGTCGACGCGACCGACAAGCCAATGGCCGAACCGAAGGCGACAAGCATGAAGGATATCCCCGCCGCCACGACGGCGCCCGCGATGATGGCGCGCCAGTCGATCAGCGGCGCTTCCGCCGCCGTCGCGGGAACAACAACACCGGGGGCGCTCATCAGTGCAGGCCCAGGAAAGAAAGGATGAACATGACAACGACCACAAGGCCGACGAGATAGATCAGACCGCCCAAGGCTTCCTCCAATAGCGTTCAATCGCTAGTGGAACGGGCAATTGCGACATTCGTTCCGATCTTTGTTACGGAACCGAGAGGATGCGGACAGGCGAACCGATTCAGGACAGCAGCTCGCCCACCGCGCGATGCGCCTGGTCGATGGCGACGTCGGTGTAGGCAGCCATGCCGGAATCGGAATTGGCGATGGCGATGTTTCCGAACTTCCTGCGCGCAACGAGGTTGGGCGTGTGATCCGCGTCGAATCCGGTGTCGCACAGCGCGTTGTATTCGGGCGCATAGCCGTGCGGCCAGCGATTGACCGCGATGCCTTCGATATCGCGCGCAGCATCGAAACCCGCCGGGCCCAGCGTGCGGCCAAGCTGCGCGCGGATTTCGCGCTCGAAAGTTTCGAATGACGTGGCCAGGAGTTCCGCACGGCCGGCCTTGTGCTGCTCGCGCTCCGGCAGGCCGGGCATTGCGGGCGTGCGCGTCATGTGGACCAGAATGGGCTTCGCCGGATCGCGCTCGCTCTTGTAGGTACCGATGTTCACCGGCGCATTCAGCCGGAACTCGGAGTGATAGCCGCCCGGCGCATAGACGCTCTTGATGCCCAGCTTCTGGAACGCGGTCCAGTTGCGGATCGCGACGCTCGTGTAGACCAGCGGCGTCTTGATGAGCGCGTGCATCGCCGCCTTCTGCTCGGCCGGAAGCTCGGTGACGATAAAGGGGATCATCATGTTCCAGCTTGCGAAGATGCAATGCGTCGCAGTCACGCGATGTACCGCGCCGCCGCCTTTGCTGGCGGTGTATGCGACCTCCACGCCGCCTTTTGCATTGCGCGCGCGCACCACGATGTTGCTCAGACGGATGCGCACATCGTTCGCCGGGCAATCGAGCGTGCTGTAATCGCACTTCGCCGTGACGATATTTTCCGCCGTATGGCCTGGCATCGAACCGGGCACCAGCGCGCGCACCAGCGAACGGGCGATGCTGGCGTTGCCATCGGGAAAATGAAATGTCTCGGAGCCGAAAGGCGGCGTGGAATATCCTCGCGGCGTATAGCCCATGCGGTTGGTGCCGCCGGGCTTGAGCTTCAGTCCCTCAAAGCCGGGAAAGCCGACGCCCCAGCAATCCAGCGCCGACACCGCGTCGATACCGCAGCCCCACAGGCCATCGGTGCGATGCTGGTAGTAGGCGATGACGCCGGGATCGGCCTTCACAACGTTAAGCAGGTAGTCCTTGTAGGAGAGGCGCCAGAGCTTGTCCTTCTTCTGATCGGAGGTCAGGCCGGGATAATAATCATCCGTCCCCGTCTCGATCTTGAGGATGGATTTGCGTACGCCATCCTTCAGCGGCGCGGCGGCGACGAACGCCGCCCAGGATTTCGCATCGGCCTTGCCCTCTTCGCCGGCGGCGATGGTGACGAGCTTGTCCGTGCCGAAGGTTTCCCTGTCGAAGAACACACCCCGCTTGAGGCCGGCATAGATCGAGGGATCGTCGCACGTTTTGGACAATTCGGCGGGGTTGATGCCCAGCGCCTTGAGCACGCCGCTGGCGACGGAGCTGTAGGGTTTGGGGCTGTCGATCTCCAGCGTGCCGCCATTGAGCAGGTGCATGCGCCCACCGACGTGGAATTCGTTGCGCTTGGCATGACCGCCGAAATCATCGTGGTTCTCGATGATGAGAACCTTCGCTTTCGGATTTTTCTGGCGGTAGAAATATGCCGATGACAATCCGCTGATACCGCCGCCGGCCACGACGAGATCGTAATGCTCGTTCGCCGCATCGATCTTCGGCGTCTTCGTCCAGAAATCGCCGTCGCGCAGTTCATGCGCGCCTTCGAACGATCCGGGATGGCTGCCGCGCATGCCCAACCGCGTCGGTGGATAATAGCCGGGCGCGTTCTGCGCTTCCGCTTCGGCCGCCGCCGCAAGCTCAGGCGCCAGACCCGTCATCGCGACGCCGATGGCCGCGCCCTGCAGGAAGTCGCGCCGCGCGATCCCACGGCCCATGCCCAGTTCCTTGTCCGATTTTTTCGACACGCCAAATCCTCGCCCGCTGCTGCGCGGAGTTTAGAGGGAGGCGTCCGCCGATGGCCAGAGCGTCAACGCTTGCCGAGCTCGAGACGAAGTATGGCTGCCGCGCCGCGCAGACCCGCATGCTCGTCCACGATCAGCGCGGTGGGGATGGCTTTCATGTAGTCGGCGAATCGCCCCTTGTCCTCGAAGCGCTTGCGGAAGTCGCTGGCACGGAAGAAATCGACCGCATCCGGCAGGATGCCGCCGGCGATCAGCACGCCGCCGCGCGCGCCCATGACGAGCGCGTAGTTGCCCGCGACCGTGCCAAGGATGGCGCAAAAGCGGGCGAAGACCTTTGCTTCGAAGGAATCCGGCTTCTCCCGCCCCGTCCGGGTGATGTCCTCCGGCGCAATGTCGGACGCGGGACGGCCTTCGATCTGGCTCATCGCGGCGTGCATGTTCTGCAGGCCCGGCCCGGAGAGAAGCCGCTCGTTGGAGACGTGGCCGTATTTCTTCTGCAGGATCTGCAGCATGCGGATCTCAAGATCGTCGGAAGGCGCGAAATTGGCGTGCCCGCCTTCCGTCACCAGCGGCAAGGTCGCGTCATTGCTGCGGATCAGGCCGCCGACGCCAAGCCCGGTGCCGGGCCCGACGATGGCCATCGTTCCGGTGCGCCGGTTGAGGAGCGGCAGCGGTCCGATCTGCACCAGATCCTGCGCCTCGAATTCCGGCACCGCTTCGGCCAGCGTTTCGTAGTCATTGAGCACGCGCGCGAACGGAATCCTGAGCTTGCTGCGCAGGTCGTCTTCCGAAATCGTCCATCCCGCATTGGTGAGATGGATGGAGCCGTGCTGAACGGGCCCCGCCACGCCGAACACTAGCCCGGCAATGCCGCCGGAGAACTTCAGGTCGCTCAGGTAAGCCCGAGCAGCGCCGGCGATGTCGGAATGGTCCCTGGTGGCATATTTGCGCATCGTGTCGAACGACACGCGCGTCGCGTCCACATCCGTCAGCGCGAAACGCACATTGGTTCCACCGATGTCGGCGACAAGGCCAATGCTCATGCATCCGTCCCCCTGCACCAGAAGCTTGCCGCGCGATCCGGGCCGTCCGATCCGGCCCAATAGGGCTCCGGCTTCATGCGCGTTTCCTTCCATCCCGCGGCTATGCCGTCGATCCAGCGCCACGCCGCCTCGGTTTCGTCGCCGCGCACGAACAGCGTCTGGTTGCCGCGCAGGGCATCGAGCAGCAGCTGCTCATAGGCGATGCGGCGGCGCTGGGTCTTGAACGCATCGGTGAGGCTGAGATTGAGCGAGAGCGGGTTCATCCGCCAACCCTGTTCGGTCAGGCCCGGTGTCTTGTTCATCAGCGCGAGGCTGATCTGCTCTTCCGGCTGGAGCGTGATGGTCAGGCGGTTGGGGATGAGATCGTTCCTGCCGTCGCCGCCGAACACCGAATGCGGCACGTCGCGGAACTGCACCACGATCTCTGTGAGCCGCCGGTCCATGCGCTTGCCGGTGCGCAGGTAGAACGGCACGCCGGCCCAGCGCCAGTTCTCGATTTCCGCACACAGCGCCACGAAGCTTTCGGTGTCCGACGGCTTGCCGCCCGCCTCGCGCGCATAACCGGGCACGTTCACGCCGTCGATTGAACCATCTGCGTATTGCCCGCGTACGGTCCGCGACAGCACTTCGCGGCCGGCGATGGGCTTCAGCGAACGCAGCACCTTCACCTTCTCGTCGCGCACGGCATCGGGATCGAGCTTGGCCGGCGGCTCCAGTGCGACAAGGCAGAGAAGCTGCAGCACGTGGTTCTGCACCATGTCGCGCAGCGCGCCATATTCATCGTAGTAGGCCCAGCGGCCTTCCACGCCGACGGTCTCGAACACCGTGATCTCGACGTGATCTACATGCGCCTTGTTCCAGAGCGGCTCGAACAGGATGTTGGCGAAGCGCAGCGCCAGAAGGTTCTGCACGGTCTCCTTGCCCAGATAATGATCGATGCGGAAGATGCGATCTTCCGTGAAGGCCGAGAGCAGCGCCGCGTTGATGGCGCGGCAGCTTTCCAGGTCGCGGCCGATCGGCTTCTCGATGATGATCCGGCTATCCGCCGTGGCAAGGCCCGCCGCCTGCAGTCCCGCGCAGGCCGGCGCATAGAAATTCGGCGAAAGCGACAGATAGAACAGTTGGCCGCCGCCGGGATTGATCTCCTCCAGCAGCGCGCCCAACGCCTCGAAACCGGATGCGGCGCCGACATCGACCGGCGAATAATGCAGCCGCGCCGAAAAGCGTTCCCATGCCGCCGCGTCGATGCCCTCGCCGCGCTCGTCCAGCGCCTTGCGCGCCAGCGCGATGAAGTCCTCGTGACTGAGGGACGACCGCGCCGCGCCGACAATGGCGAATTTTTCCGGCAGAAGTCCGTCGCAATCCAGGTAATAGAGCGACGGCAGCAGCATGCGCCGCGAAAGATCGCCAGTGGCGCCGAAGAGAACGAAACTGGATGTCATGACCATGAGGATATGCCGACCGGGGATGGAATAACAAAGACCGATTCCGGCCCCGGTTCCACCGGATGGCCGCCCGCAGGCGAAATTGCGGCGCTATGCGTCGTAGCTCAGCGCGACATCGTCGCTGGTGGGAACCGACTGGCAGGTGAG
>DATIVW010000369.1:0-3977 GCA_035465595.1 Rhizomicrobium sp.
GACCGCGCGCAGCTATTCTTTGCAATCAGGTCTTACGGGGAGGATTTCATGCGTTCTTCAATAGTGGCGCTGGCCTGTGCCTGCGCGTTTTTCACCACGGCCGCCTATGCCGACGATCCGATGGCCAACACCTATGGCAACACCGTCACCACCAAGAGTGAAAAGACGGGCGCGGCCGGCCAGCTCATGTTCGCGCAGGACGGCACTTACATGGCCAGCGCGACGGGCGCGGACGGAAAGCCGGTGTCCTACTCCGGTGCGTGGGCGCTGAAGGACAATGGCGGCACGATCTGCCTGACGCCGAAGCTGCCGCCGGACACGCCCGGCTCGACACCGTCCTGCTCGCCGCTGCAGAAGCACGCCGTCGGCGACAGCTGGAAGGTCACCAACGACCAGGGCGAGACCTTCGATGTCACGCTGACCGCGGGCAAGTAATTCCGCGCTGAAATGGAGAAGCCGCGCGGTTTTGGCCGCGCGGTTTTTCTTTTTCTGTCAGTACTTTGGCCGCTGTCACACAAGCTTCGCAAAACTGTGATGGACGTTGCACCGAGAGGGGTCTCACTCCGGCGCGGCTGGCGTCGCGCACGGGGTGGGGGATTTCCAGCGCCGCCAAAAACGGTTCCAGCCGTGACACGAACCATCGAGAGGAATTTCCATGAAGCCAGTTCTCTATCGTCTTGCCGGCATCGCCATCGGCGTCGCGTTGATGGGAGCAGCGGGCGCTGCATCCGCCGCCGATCTGTCCGGCGCGGGCGCCACGTTCCCCTATCCGATTTATGCGAAATGGGCGGAAGCCTATAAGAAGTCGACCGGCATCGGCCTGAATTACCAGGCCATCGGATCGGGCGGCGGCATCGCGCAGATCAAGGCCAAGACCGTCGATTTCGGCGCGTCCGACAAGCCGCTCTCGCCGGGCGAACTCGACGCGGCGGGCCTTACGCAATTTCCGACCGTGATCGGCGGCGTCGTTCCCGTCGCCAACATCCCTGGCATCAAGCCGGGCCAGCTTCGACTCGACGGCCCGACGCTCGCCGACATCTGCCTCGGCAAGATCAAGTATTGGGATGACGCGGCGATCAAGAAGCTGAATCCGTCTGCGAACCTGCCGCACCTGGCGGTGCTCGGCGTTCACCGCTCCGACGGATCGGGCACGAACTTCATCTTCACCAACTACCTGTCGAAGGTGAGCCCGGCCTGGGCATCGCAGGTCGGCGCAGCGACGTCGGTGGAATGGCCGAGCGGCATCGGCGCGAAGGGCAATGAAGGCGTCGCCGGCAACGTGAAGCAGACGCAGGGCGCGCTCGGTTATGTCGAATACGCCTATGCCAAGCAGAACACGCTCACCTACATCAAGATGATCAACCATGACGGCAAGGCGGTGGACCCGACGGCGGAAGCCTTCCAGGCGGCGTCTGCGAAGACCGACTGGGCGCATGCTCCGGGCTTCTATGTCACGCTGACGAACCAGCCGGGCGCCAACGCCTGGCCGATCGCGGGCGCGACCTTCATCCTCGTCTACAAGCATCCGGGCGATGCGGCCAAGACCAAGTCGGTCCTCAACTTCTTCAAGTGGGCCTATGCCAATGGCGACGACATGGCCAAGTCGCTTGATTATGTGCCGCTTCCGGCCTCGACCGTTCAGGCGATCGACGCCAGCTGGCACAAGAATATCGACGGCGCCGCGGTTCCCTGAGGCCGTCCCGCCGACTGCAGGAGAAATTGGGGGGCTGATCCAGGCCCCCCAATTCGTCTAAAACTAACCGGCACCCGTAATGGTCGATATCGCCTTGGCCGAACAGTATGTCGCTCCTGCGCGCAGCGCAGCCCTGAAGAGATTCGGCCGCAGCGACGCGCGCTTCCGCGCGATGACATTGGCTGCCGCGCTGACGGTCGTGGCGATCTTCGTCGGCATCATGATCTCGCTGGTCACGGGCGCATGGCCGGCGATGCAAGCCTTCGGCTGGGGCTTCCTGACCACCAGCACCTGGAATCCCGTCACGGAAAAATTCGGCGCGTGGCCGGCGATCTACGGCACGCTGCTGTCGTCCGCCATCGCGATGGTCATCGCCGTGCCGCTGGGCATCGGCATTGCGATCTTCCTCACCGAGCTTTGCCCGCGCCCTCTCAAACGCCCGGTCGGCATCGCCATCGAACTGCTCGCGGGCGTGCCCTCGATCATCTACGGCATCTGGGGCCTCTTCGTGTTCGCGCCCTATTTCCAGCAGCATGTCGAGCCGTGGATCATCGACGCCTTCTCGAATGTTCCCTATTTGCAGGACCTCTTTGCCGGGCCGCCCTACGGCATCGGCCTTTTCACCGCCGCGCTGATCCTGTCGGTCATGATCCTGCCCTTCATCTCGGCGGTGACGCGCGATGTCTTCGAGACCGTGCCGGCGATGCAGAAGGAAGCAGCGTATGGCGTCGGCTGCACGACCTGGGAAGTGATGTGGCGCATCGTGCTGCCGTTCTCGCGCGCGGGCGTGGTGGGCGGATCGATGCTGGCGCTCGGCCGCGCGCTGGGCGAGACGATGGCCGTCACCTTCGTGATTGGCAATGCGCACCGCATCGATCCGTCGCTGCTGGCGCCTGCCACCACGATTTCCGCCGCCATCGCAAACGAGTTCACCGAAGCCTTGGGCACGCTTTACGTGCCATCGCTCGTCTTTTCCGGCCTGATCCTCTTCGCCATCACCTTCGTCGTGCTCGCCGCCGCGCAGCTCATGCTCAAGAGCCTTGAGCGCCGCTCGGGGGGCAGGTCCGCATGAACCGCGTTCTTTATGCCCGCCGCCGCGCGGTCAACGCCGTGTTCCTCACCTTGTCCACGGCGGCGGCGGCCATCGGCATCATCGCGCTCGTGCTCATTCTCTACGCGCTTCTCAAGAACGGCGTCGGCGGGCTTTCCGCGGATGTGTTCACGCAGGACACGCCTGCGCCGGGTTCTGCCGGCGGCCTCGCAAACGCCATCTTCGGCAGCGTGACGATGAGCGCCGCCGCCGTGATCGTGGGCACGCCCATCGGCATGCTGGCGGGAACCTATCTGGCCGAATATGGCCGACACTCCTGGCTCGCCTTCATCATCCGCTTCGTGAACGACATCCTGCTCAGCGCACCCTCCATCATCATCGGCATGTTCATCTACGAGCTGATCGTGGCGCGCATGCATCATTTCTCCGCCTGGGCCGGCATGGCGGCGCTGGCGGTGATCGTGATCCCCGTCGTGGTGCGCACGACCGAGAACATGCTGCTGCTGGTTCCCAACACCTTGCGCGAAGCTGCCGCCTCGATCGGCGCGCCGCGCGCGATCTCCATCCGCGCGGTGACATGGCGCGCCGCCCGCGCCGGCATCGTGACCGGCGTGCTGCTGGCCATCGCGCGCATCTCCGGCGAGACCGCGCCGCTGCTCTTCACCGCGCTCAACAACCAGTTCTGGTCGACCGATCCCAACGCGCCGATGGCGAGCCTTCCCATCGTCATCTTCCAGTTCGCCAATTCCGCTTATGAGGACTGGCATACGCTTGCCTGGGCCGGCGCGCTCCTGATCACCGCCGCCGTCCTGACCTTGAGCATTTTCGCCCGTCTGCTCGAATCCCGACAGAGATGAACATGAACGACATGACCCGCGTGGACCAAGGTATCCGGATCGATATTCGCGATCTGAATTTCTATTACGGCAAGACGCAGGCGCTGAAGGGCATCTCGGTGCCGCTGATGGACCGCAAGGTCACGGCCTTCATCGGCCCGTCGGGTTGCGGCAAGTCCACCTTGCTGCGCGTTCTCAATCGCATCTATGAGCTTTATCCGAACCAATACGCCAAGGGCCAGGTATTGCTTGACGGCGAGAACATCCTGAACGGCAACCAGGATCTCAACCTGCTGCGCGCGAAGATCGGCATGGTGTTCCAGAAGCCGACGCCGTTCCCGATGACGATCTACGACAACATCGCCTTCGGCATTAAGCTCTATGAGCGCATGCCCAA
>DATIVW010000370.1:0-9095 GCA_035465595.1 Rhizomicrobium sp.
ATGGCTTCTGGCGCTGGGCACGAATCTCTCGGCGCTGTGGATCCTCATCGCCAATGGCTGGATGCAATATCCCATAGGCGCGAAGTTCAACGCCGACACGATGCGCATGGAAGTCACCGACTTCATGGCCGTGCTGTTCAACCCCGTGGCGCAGGCAAAGTTCGTGCACACGGTTTCGGCCGGCTACGTCTGCGGCTCGGTGTTCGTGCTGGCCATCAGCGCGATCTATCTGCTGCAGGGCCGACACCGGGAATTCGCCAAACGCTCGATGACGGTGGCGGCGAGTTTCGGCCTCGCCTCCGCGCTGTCGGTCGTCGTGCTCGGCGACGAGAGCGGCTACACCGCCGGCCAGAACCAGAAGATGAAGATCGCCGCCATCGAGGCGATGTGGGAAACCGAGCCGGCGCCAGCATCGTTCACGCTCGTCGGCCTGCCCAACCTTGCCGAGCACAAGACGGAATATGCCATCCAGATACCGTGGGTGCTGGGCCTCATCGCCACGCGTTCCTCCGACACCGTGGTGCCCGGAATCGATCAGCTTGTCGGCGAAGCGCAGCTTCATATCGGCAGCGGGCTCGAAGCCTACAAGACGCTGCAGCAGGTGCGCGCACATCCGAAAGACGGTGCGCTGCGCACGGAGCTGGACAAGCATGTCGACGATCTCGGCTACGCGCTCCTGCTGAAGCGCTTCCGTGCCGACATCGAAAACGCGACGCCGGACCAGATCGCGCAGGCGGCGCAAAGCACAATCCCCGACGTGCCGGTGCTGTTCTGGTCGTTCCGCTTCATGGTGGGCATCGGATTCTGGTTCATCGCACTCTTCGTGGTGGCGTTCTGGTTCTCGGCCAAGAGGCAGCTCGACCGGTACAAATGGTTTCTGTGGGCGGCGGTGCTGACCTTCCCGCTGCCATGGGTCGCCATCGAACTGGGGTGGATCGTCGCCGAATATGGCCGCCAGCCCTGGGCGGTGGTGGGCGTGTTGCCGACGGCGCTGGGCGTGTCCTCCACCAGCGCAAGCAACGTCGCCTTCAGCCTGCTCGGCTTCGTGGTCTTCTATTCGGCGCTGCTCGTTGCGGACATCTATCTCCTGCAGAAGTTCATCCGTCTGGGACCAGAAGGCGCCATCGAGGCGCCGGAGGACGCGACATGAGCGAATATGAAATCCTGCGCCTCATCTGGTGGGCAATCCTGGGCATTTTGCTGATCGGTTTCGCGGTGATGGACGGCTTCGACCTCGGCACCGCTGCCCTCCTTCCCTTCGTCGCACGCACCGATACCGAGCGGCGCGTCGCCATCAACACGGTGGGGCCGGTGTGGGAAGGCAACCAGGTGTGGTTCATCCTCGGCGGCGGCGCGATCTTCGCGGCGTGGCCGATGCTCTATGCGGCGAGCTTCTCCGGCTTCTATCTCGCCATGTTCCTGGTGCTGCTGACGCTGATCCTGCGGCCGGGCGGGTTCAAGTTCCGCAGCAAGCTGGAGAACACCGCATGGCGCGGCTTCTGGGACTGGGCCCTGTTCGCGGGCGGCGTGGTTCCGGCGACCGTGTTCGGCGTCGCGTTCGGAAACCTGTTCGAGGGCGTGCCCTTCGGATTTGACGCCGACATGCGGATGCACAGCGAGATCACCCTGCTCTCGCTTCTCAACCCCTTCGCGCTTCTGTGCGGGCTGGTGAGCCTGTCCATGATCGTGTTCCACGGCGCGAGCTGGCTGAATTACAAGGCCAGCGGCATGGTGAAACAGCGCGCGGGCGCGGCGATGCTCTACGCCGCCATCGCCTTCGTCGTACTCTTCACGCTGGCGGGCATGTGGCTGGGCCAGATCGACGGCTATCGCATCGTCGGCGCAATAGCGCATGACGGGCCGTCCAATCCGCTGCTGAAGACCGTCATCCGCGCGCCGCATGCGTGGTTTGCCAATGTCTCAGCACACCCCGCGCTGCTCCTCACTCTGATGGCGGCCTATGGCGGCGCGGTGCTGGCGGTGCTGCTGCGCCGTTTCCCGGGCTACGCGATGCTGTGCTCGGCGCTGGTTCCCGCCGGAACCATCGCCACCGCCGGCGCGGCGCTGTTCCCGTTCCTGATGCCGTCGTCCAGCGAACCCGGCGCGAGCCTGACGGTATGGGACGCGTCGTCGTCGTCGCTGACGCTGGCAGTGATGCTGGGCGTCGTCGTTCTCATATTGCCGATCGTCATCGCTTATACAGCATGGGTCTATCGCGTGATGCGCGGGCCCGTGAAACAAAGCGATATCGACTCCGGCCACGCCTATTGAGGAGTTGCCCATGTGGTATTTCAGCTGGGTTCTGGGTCTGGGCTTCGCAGTGACACTGGCGGTGCTGAACGCGATGTGGCTCGAAAGCCGCGCCGACCAGGACAGGCATTGATCCGGCACTGACGCGGCATTGCAGTAGCCGCGCCACGCTGTAACCTCCCGCGCGGGAGGAATTTCATGCTCAAGCTCATATCTCTGTCCGCGCTTTGCGGCACGGTCATCGCCGTTTCCGCCGCCAATGCCGACACCTGTTCGGCGCGGGCGCATTTCGCCGTCGTCGTGCACGGTGGCGAACTCAGCCAGATCATGACCGACAACGGCCGCCTGCCCGCCATGAAGGCTGCGCTCACCGACGCACGCGCCAAGCTGGCTGCGGGTGCATCGAGCCTCGATGTGGTCGAGACCATCGTGCGCAGCTTCGAGGACTCCGGAAAGTTCAACGCCGGACGCGGCGCCATCGCCGACCGCGCGGGGCTGGTGGAAACCGACGCCTCGATCATGGACGGCAACGGCCTTCGCTCCGGCGCGGTGGCGTCGATGACCGCGATCAAGAATCCGGTGCATGCCGCGCGGCTCGTGATGGAGCAGACGCCGCATGTTCTGCTGGTGGGTGACCGCGGGCAGGATTATGTGAAGAAGCTGGGCGCGGAAACCGTCACCACGGACTATTTCGAGAACACCGATCATCCCAAACCCGCGCCGGAACATGGCGCGAAGGCGGAGCATGGCACGGTGGGCGCGGTGGCGCTGGACCGCTGCGGCCATATCGCGGCGGCGACTTCGACCGGTGGCTATGACGCGAAGATCCCCGGCCGCGTGGGCGACTCCCCCATCGTCGGCGCCGGCGTCTATGCGAACGACGACGTCGCCGGATTCTCCGCCACCGGCCACGGTGAATATTTCATCCGCTTCTCCATCTCCAAGGACGTCGCCGACCGCATGAAATATGGCGGTATGTCCATGCACGACGCGATGGCGGCCGACCTGAAAGGCGAGCTGATGAACTACAAGGACGGCGACGGCGCGCTGATCGGCATCGACAAGAACGGGCATGTCGAGATGATGTGGAACGCGGTGGGCATGTTCCGCGGCTACGCGACGGACAGCGAAGCACCCGTCGTCGCCGAATATGACGGCCCGACGGCGAGCGGAGATTGAACCGATGCGCATCCTGCTCGTCTCTCTGGCGTTCGCCGCGGGGCTTTCCTCCGCAGCGCATGCCGAAACCTTCACGCTCGACGCCGCGCCGGACACCGTGGCCTGGGGCAACTATGACGCCAGCGCCAGGCCGGTGCTGCACATCAAGAGCGGCGACACGGTGGTGTTCCGCACATTGCTGACGAACTCTCCGGCAGGTCTCGCGAAAGCCGGGGTGAAGGATGCAGACATCGAGCAGGCGCTGAAGGATGTCTATGACAAGGTGCCGCTGAGTGCGCGCGGACCGGGCGGGCATATCCTCAACGGCCCCGTCTATATCGAAGGCGCGGAGCCGGGCGACACGCTGGAGATCCGCATCGACAAGATCGAATTGGCGATCCCTTACGCCTACAACGCCTTCCGCTACGGCGCGGGGCTGATGACGGACGAATTCCCCTATGCGCGGATGAAGATCATTCCGCTCGACAAGCAGAAGATGATCGCGCATTTCGCGCCCGGCATCGACATTCCGCTGCATCCCTTCTTCGGCAGCATGGGCGTGGCGCCGCCGCCGGACTTCGGCAAATACGACAGCGCGCCGCCCACCATCATCGGCGGCAACATGGACAACAAGGAGCTTGTCGCGGGCACGACGCTCTATCTACCGGTGTGGAATGCGGGCGCGCTGTTCGAGATCGGCGACGGCCATGCCGGCCAGGGCAATGGTGAAGTGGACATCACCGCGATGGAAACCTCGCTGATCGGCACGCTGACCTTCAGCGTGCACCACGACATGCACATCAAATATCCCCGCGCGGAGACGCCCAAGTTCTACATCGCGATGGGGTTCGACGACGACCTCTCCATCGCCACGCACAAGGCGGTGCGCGAGATGATCGACTTCCTGACGACCGAGAAAGGCCTCAGCCGCGACGACGCCTACATGCTGGCCAGCGTCGCCGGCGACGTGGACATCACCGAGATCGTGGACCGCAACAAGGGCGTCCACGTGATGATGCCGAAAGGGATATTCAAATAACTTGTCATCCCCGGCCGAGCGTAGCGAGGGGAAGGGGACCCAGGTGGTTAGACAGGCGTGAACCGGTGAGACAATATCTCTATTATGTTTACATGCTGGCCAGCCGCCGAAACGGAACACTGTATGTCGGCGTCACCAATGACGTCATCCGACGGACATGGCAGCATAAGAGCGCTCTCGTTGAGGGATTTACGAAGAAATATGGAGTTCATACCCTCGTCTGGTATGAACTTCACGAGGATATCAACGTCGCGATCGCGCGCGAAAAGCGGTTGAAGAGATGGAATCGCGCATGGAAGATCAAGCTGATTGAAGAGACGAACTCCGGATGGAACGATCTGTACGACCGCTTGATGGGCGAAATCGCGCTGCCGGACATACCTGGGTCCCCTTCCCCTCGCTCCGTTCCGTCGCTCGGCCGGGGATGACAATTCAGTTTTGGATTGGAAGAAAGCCAAATGCGCCCCAACAAGCTTCGTGAACTTTGGTCGGCAAAAAAGAAAGCCAACAATTGCTGGCTTTCGCTCGGCAACGCCTATGCGGCGGAGATCATCGCGCATCAGGGCTGGGACAGTGTCACCATCGACCTGCAGCACGCGCCAGCAGACTACAGGGATGCGCTGGCGATGCTGACCGCCGTGTCCACCACCGATTGCGTGCCCATCGTGCGCGTGCCGTCGAACGATTCCGGCGATATCCAGCGCGTGCTGGATGCGGGCGCCTGGGGCGTGATGTGCCCCACGATCAACACGGCGGAGGAAGCGGCGCTTTTCGTGGGCGCCGCGCGCTATGCGCCACTGGGCGTGCGCAGCGCCGGCCCCAACCGCGCGGTGCTCTATGGCGGCGCGGATTACACCGCGCAGGCCAACGAGACCGTGCTCACCATCGCGCAGATCGAAACGGCGAAGGGCCTGCAGAACGTCGAGGCCATCGCGAAGACGCCGGGGCTCGACATGCTGTTCGTGGGCCCGAGTGATCTGGGACTTTCTCTCGGCACGACCGACGGCCGCGCCAATCCGATGGACGATGCGACCCAAGAGGCCATCGATCACATCCTTTACGTCGCGCATGAAGCAGGAAAGACGGCAGGAATCTTCGGCACCACGACGGAATTCGCCAAGGCGATGTTCGCCAAGGGCTTTGACCTCGTCACGGTGACGACGGATGCGACGCTGCTCGGCGCGGGGAAAGCGATCTCTCAGGTCCGCTGATTACGGGTTCGGCGCTTCGCTCGGCGGATCCCGGCGCTTGGTTTGCGAGACGGCGGACATCACGCCCAATCCCACGATGATCAGCGTGCCGACGATGATCCACGTCTGCGGAATGTGAACCAGCACGGCCGCATAGATCAGCCCCGCCAGCAGAACGATAAAACCAACAATATAAAGCATGAACGCGGACATGCAGGACCCCGAAAGACGTTCCGAGGATATAACGAGGGCTCCGCGCTGTGGTTCCGGTGTGGAACTACAGCGCCTTCAGCCACGGGATCAGCCGCGCGTTCACCTCTTCGGGGCGTTCCTGCTGGGTCCAGTGGCCGCAGCCTTCCAGAACATCCGCGCCGCGCAGATCGGTGAGATGTTCCTTCATCGGCGTGATGAAATCGTTCTTGCCGAACATCGTCAGCACCAGGTCGCGGCTGCCGCCGATGAACAGCGACGGCTGATGGATCTTCCGGGCCGCGAACTGTTTCAAATACTCGAAGTCGCGATCGTGATTGCGGTAGCGGTTGATCGGGCCGCGGAACCCGCTCTGCTGGAACTCGTTCACGAAATAGGCCAGGCCGTCCTTGTGCAGCCATGCGGGAAAGGGATCGGGATCCGGCAGGCGGTGCAGCAGCGTGTCGCCGACGACCTTGTCTCTCGGCCATGTGCCATCCGGGGCATCGCCCGAGATCGCGTAATAAAACCGCCGCAGGAAACCGCGCACATCGGCCTCGGCTTCGGCTTCGGCGACGCCCTCGTCCTGGAAATAATGCTGGTAGAAGAATTTGCCCTTCTTCGTGAACACCTCCGTGAACATGTCCTTGAACGACATCGTCGCCGGGCCGGTGTAGGGCACCGACAATCCGGCGACGGCGCGCACGCGATCCGGGCGCACCAGCGCGGTGTTCCAGACGATGGGCGCGCCCCAGTCATGGCCGATGAGAACCGCCTTGCCGTCGTCGCTCAGTTTCTCGATCACGCCCGCGACATCGGCGATCATGTGCTCCATCGCATAGGCTTCGACCGGATGCGGCTTTCCCGAGCCGCCATAGCCGCGCACGTCGATGGCGCAGGCCGTGAAGCCCGCCTCCGCGATCGGCCCGATCTGGTGGCGCCAGGAGAACCACGACTCCGGAAAGCCGTGCACCATCACCACCAGCGGGCCTTCGCCCTGCACCACCGCGCGCAGGCGGATGTCCGGCAGATCGATGAACTGGAAATTGCTCATGCTCCGATCTCCTCGAGCAAAAGCTCCAGTGCCGCCTGCGCGAAGGCGCGCATGTTGGCGACGCGATCGTCGGTTCCGGTTTCCACGGTGATCGCGCGCTCGCGCAATCCGGCAAGCGCGATGCAGGTGTGGCCCGGCGCATCGCCATAGGGATTGCCTGACGGTCCCGCCGCGCCGGTCTCCGAGAGTCCCCATGTCGCGCCGAAGCGGTCGCGGGCGGTGGCCGCCAGCAGCAGCGCATAGGGCTCGCTCGCCGATCGCATGCCGCGCACGCTGTCGCGCTCCAGGTTCATCAGCAGCACGCGCGCCTTGGCGGTGTAGACGACGGCGCCGCCCAGGAAATAGGCCGAGGCGCCCGCGACGCTCAGCAGCGCGGCCGACAGCAATCCTCCGCTGGAGGATTCGGCGATGGCGATGGTCTCTCCGCGCGCCTTCAGGCGTTCGGCAACTTTTTCGGCAAGCGGCAGCAATGTCTGCATCGGCACTCCCCCAGCGCCGACAATAACGAAGGCGCGGGGGATGCCAAGCGTCAGGCGTGAATGCGCGAACGTGCGGTAGGGATCAGACGCAGCGTCTCCGTGGCTTTCACCTGCTTCGCCAGGACTGGCGCAAGCGCCACGGGCTTTGCATCCGTACCGTCGAACAGGACGAAGGAGATGAAGACGTTCTCCCCTTCGCGGATCGGCAGGCGCGGGAAATTGTTTTCCGCCGCCTCCGTCACGCAGGCGGACACGAACCTGCCGCCCGCCGCGGCAATGCGCTGCGGCATGGCTTCGCTCCAGCCCGAGACGAAAGCGTCGGGCACGCCCGCGCCGAAATAGTGGATCTGCGCGACGACCATGCCCTTGGCCGAACCGGTCGCGCCCGCCGGTGCGCGCTCCAGGTATTTCGGGAAGTCCGCGCCGCTCCAGGCCGGCTTCAGCAACAGCACGTTGTCGCTGTCGGCCATTGTGGGATTGGCTTCATCGCGGTGCGCCTGCCAGACGGGGCCATAGTAGAACGCGGGCAAGGCCTTGCCGCGCGCGTCCATATCCGCGAATTCGCGCAGCCAGACGAAACGGTCCGGCCGGTCCATGTCGCGGAACATGCCGGGCAGGAACATGCCGAGCGCTTCCTGGCTCTCCACGAAATTCTTCTCGAAGATGTCGATCAGCACGTCGCGCTTGCCCGGATGCAACGTGTACTGGCGCAACTCGATGACGGGCCGATGCGCGCGGGTGAACTGCATCACCCAGTTCGTCTCCCACGTCTTGCCGCCATCGGAAGAGAACGCCTGCTCCCATTGCGCGGCATCGGAGCCTTTCGGCATCCAGATGAAGCGCACTTTTATAGGTTTGCCGTTCAATTGCTGGTCGGACAGGAACGTGCCGACGCCGTTTTCGAAGCGCCCCAGCATCGGCGGGTCGATCAGGCCGGTGGGCGTGCGCCCGTCGATCCACCAGATCGCCCAGGTGTCCGACTTCGCATCGTAGGCGCGGATCGTGGCGGCGCGATAAGGGGCGCCCGGCTTGTCGAGGAAATTGTCGTCGACATTGCCCAGCCCGTTCAGAAGCGGCTGCGCGCACGTGCTGCCGTCGAACTCCAGCCACTCCGTGCTGCCGGAAAGGCGCGCCTTGAGGTAGCGGTGGCGCACCTTCCAATCGCCGAAGAAGAAGTCGAAATCGTGTGAGTGATCCTGCACGGGATTGTCCTTGCGTGTTGCTGCGAGAGAGGAATTGAAGGGAATGGCGCCCAGCGCCGTCGCCAGCAGCGACAGGCGCATGAGATCGCGGCGGTCGAGATGGGCGCTCATTGGACCCTCGTGAAGTCCATGCGCCAGTTCACTTCCCATGTCTTGCCGCCGTCGGGGGAGAAGGCCTGCTCCCAATGCGCGGAATTCTTCGTGATCTTCGACCAGGTGAAGCGGCAGCGCACGGTCTTGCCGTTGTTCACGGTGTCGCCGTCGAAGGTACCGACGCCATCCTTGAAATTGAAGTTGCCGATCACCGGCGGATCGAGCGGACCATTGGCGCTGCGCCCGTCCAGCCACCAGATCGCCCAGGTCTGTGTCTTGGGGTCATAGCCGAGGATGCCGACGGCGCGATAGGGACCGGACGGCAGGCCGATATAGTTGTCGTCGACCGTGCCCTTGCCATCCATCGTCATCCAGAGCCGGGAGGTGCCGTCGAATTCCGCCCAGTCATGGCTGCCGACGAGACGGCCGTTCAGCCGCCAG
>DATIVW010000371.1:0-4824 GCA_035465595.1 Rhizomicrobium sp.
GCGAGCGGCGCCATGTCGGGATAGAGCCGTGCGTTCACCAGAACCGACGGATCGATCTTCTTTGCTTCGCAATGCTCTTCCGCCTTCTTCAGGATATGCGTCAGCGTCTTGAGCATCTGCGCATAGGCGGGCACGGATGCCTGGTACATGGAAAATGACATGCGATTTCCTCCTGCAAAATGTTGAAGGCGCGCGTTCTAGCATGGCGGCCGCGTGCGCCAGAAACCCTTTGTTGAAAGGGATACTTGTGCTTTGGAATGCATGAGCGGGCATGCATTTTTTGCAACGCGTCACTTCGATTTCAGAAAACGCAGTATGTCCGCGTTGAACTGCTCCGGATTCTGGATGAAGGCGAAGTGACTGACTTCCGGCTCGATCAAAAGTCCGGCACCGGGCGTCCAGTCGGCCATCGTGCGCGGCTGGTCGTGATTGATCATCTCGTCGTGATCGGCGTCGACGATCCAGGTGTGGGTTCTGATTTTCGCGAAATCTTCGCGCGTCCAGTGCGGCTGGCTGTTCCACATCCGGGTGATCTGGGCAAGAAACCCCTGATACTCCTTCGGCGTGGGCGAGAGCCTTGCATATTCGCGGCCCGCGCGGGCGATGTAGTCCGCCACGACCTTGCTGTTTGAGGAATCGGTGACGCCGGACGGATCGATGTTCGCGGCGAACGCGAACAGCTTCGACAGCCGCTCCGGATGGTGCATGGCGATGTCGAGGCCGATGATCGCGCCGTCGCTCCATCCTATCAGCGCGACTTTCCTGATTTTGAGGTAGTCGAGCAGGGCGACCACGTCGCTCGCCATGAGGTCGTAGCCGAACGGCTCGGCATTGCGCGACGAACGTCCATGTCCCCTGGAGTCCATCACGATGACCCTGTAATGCGCCGCCACGAGCGCGCGGACCTGATTACCCCAGTATTCGCTGTTCGCAAGGCCTCCATGCACGAACAGCACCGGCTCGCCAGATCCGAATTCGGCATACCAGAGCTTGATGCCGTTCACCGGCGCAGTGCCGCTGACATCGGCCTTGGGCAAAGTGGGGGTCGGCGGAAGCGTGAGCCAGGGCTCTGCGGCAAGGGCGGGCGATGACGCCATCATCACCAGGGCGAACAGAACTGCGCGCATCGACATCCCCCTATGCGCCGGCTTCGCCGATGAGGGTAACACCAACGCCGACCAGCACAACGGCGATGCTCTTCTGGATGAGACTCCCGCGCGAAAGATCCTCGCGGCCGAGCCGCGGCGCGACGAGCGAGATCAGCACGCCGAACAGGAAGACGAACAGCGACGTCGTGCCGCCGATGGCCGATACCAGGCTCACGGGGCCGAGCAGCGAAGCCCAGCGCGCTGCCAGTCCACCGCCCAGATTGATCAGCTCGTTGGCGGCGTTGATGCCGATCACAGCGCCCGGATTCTTCGCGAACATCCCGAGAAATTCGCGGCGGTAATAGGGGACCGCGAGCATGATCGCGCCGAACACCGCTTCGCCGGCGAACGTCCAGAACGTCACCGGCCAGAACGCATTGCGGATCGCGAACAGCTTGAAGATCACCGAAGACACGGCCAGTGTCGCCGTGCAGGCGAGGATGAGTGCCACTATCGGCAGCTTGAACTTGTGGCGGTGGCGCGGGTCATAGGAGATCACGAGCGCGCTCGCCATCACCAGCAACCCGCCTGCGATGCGCGGCAGGGTCAGTGTCTCGTGCAGCACGAAATAGGCGATCGCGTAGGTGAACAGCGTGGAGGTCTGGAACAGCGGCGCGATGGTCGTTGCCTCCTCCTGCTGCAGCGCCCGCAGGTAGAAATACATCGCCGTCATGTAGAGGAGCCCGGATACGCCGGTGACGATCACGCCGGTGGTCCCGATGGCGAACACGTCCGAGAAAATCCAGATGAACGGCAGCGCGAACAGGCCGATCAGCGAGGTGAAGATCAGCAAGGTGCCGACGCCGGTCTCCTTGAAGAATTTCTCGACCAGGTATTTGTCGATGTGGGTTGAGATCGCCCACAGCACGGGCCCGCAAAAAGCGAGCGCGATCCAGTTCATATCCGGTGCTCGCGGATGGCCTGCAGGAACGCCTTGCCGAATTCCTTCAGCTTGGCAGCGCCCACGCCGTGCACCATGCCGAATTCGCTCTCGTCGCGCGGACGAAGCTGGGCCATGTCGATCAGGGACTTGTCGGAGAAGATGACGTATGGCGGCACGCGTTTTTCCTTCGCCAGCCGCATGCGGAGCGCCTTCAGCGCCGCGATCAGGGCCTGGTTTGCCTCCGATTGTTCGGTGATCTGCGCGTTGCGGCTTTCTCTCTTCGTGCGCACGCGCGGCTTGATCGGGCGGGCTTCGAACATGCCGTGGCCACGCAGCAGCGCATGGCCTTTCTCCGCGATCTCCAGCCCGCCATAGCCCTGCAGATCATGGCGCAGGATTCCGTCGCCCGCCATCTGGCGGATGAGCGACTGCCATTCGTCCTTTTTCCGCAACGCGCCCTGGCCGAACACATCCAGCGCCGCATGCGCCTCGCTCATCCGTTCGGTGCGGTTGCCGAGAAGCACATCGATGACGTGTCCCGCGCCATAGTGTTCGCCGGTGCCGCGGATGGCCGCAAGGATTTTCCGCGCGTCTTCTGTCGCATCGACGCGTTCGCTCGGCTCGCGGCAGATGTCGCAATTGCCGCAAGGCGCCGCCTGCTCGCCGAAATATTCCAGCAGCAGCTGCCGCCGGCAGCGCGACGCCTCGCAATAGGCGAGCAGCATGTTCAGCCGCGCATGTTCGCGACGCTTTCGGTCCTCGCCCGCATCTTCCTGGTCGATGAACACCCGGCGCATGCGGATATCTTCCAGCCCGAACAGCATATGCGCTTCCGCCGACGCGCCGTCGCGGCCCGCACGGCCGATTTCCTGGTAGTAGGCTTCGAGGCTGCCGGGCAGGTCGGTGTGGAACACGAAACGCACATCCGCCTTGTCGATGCCCATGCCGAAGGCGATGGTCGCCACCATCACCACGGCAGGCTCGGTCATGAAGCGGTTCTGGTTCGCCTCGCGCGCGTCCTTGTCCATCCCGGCGTGATAGGGCAGGGCATCGATACCCGCTTCGCCGAGCTGCTTTGCGATCTTCTCGGTCTTGGCGCGCGAAAGGCAGTAGACGATTCCGCTCTTGCCCCTGTGCCGCGCGATGAAGTCGAGCAATTGCCGCGCCGTGTTGTGCTTGGCTTCCACTGTCAGCGAAATGTTCGGCCGGTCGAAGCCCTGCACCAGGGTTTCGACGCGGTTGCCGAAGAGCTGCAGCGCGATGTCCGCGCGCGTCACTTCATCCGCCGTCGCCGTCAGCGCGATGATGGGCGTCCGGGGGAAAAGATCGGCAAGTTTCGAGAGCGCGCTGTATTCAGGGCGGAACGCCGGGCCCCATTGCGACACGCAGTGTGCCTCGTCGATGGCGATGAGCCGCACATCCAGCCGGCCGAGCGCGTCCAGCATCCGCTCGGTCATGATGCGCTCCGGCGCCATATAAAGAAGCCGAACCTCTCCCGACGCCACCCGGCGCCAGGCCGCCACGTTCTCATCCCGGCTGCGGGCGGAGTTGATTGTTTCCACGGCGACGCCCGCCAGCCGGAGCGCCGCCACCTGGTCCTGCATCAACGCCACCAGTGGCGAGACCACCACCGTCAGCCCGCCCATCACCAATGCCGGCACCTGGTAGCAGAGCGACTTGCCCGAACCGGTGGGCATCACGGTCAGGACATTGCGCCCGCCGAGAATCGCGTCGATCGCATCCTCCTGGCCGGGCCGGAAATCGTCGAAGCCGAAAACATCCTTGAGGACATCGCGCTTTGGGTCGTGCTTCCGCTGCGGCAGGGACATGAGGACCGGGAGATATATTGTGGAAGTGGGTGACTCTCCCTAACCTGCCACAACCGCCGCCGCAGAGCGACGAAAAGGGAGCGTCCATGAAAATTCGCATTGCGGGGATTTCCGCCGCCGTTGCCGCCGGCGTCATTGCGCTTGTGTGGTTCGGCAATCAGAGCATCGGTCAATCCGCGCCCGGCGCGAACGTCGACGGCGCGAAGATCGCGAACGCGGATGCCGATCCCGGCGAATGGCTCAGCCATGGCCGCACGTATTCGGAACAGCGCTTCTCGCCGCTCGACAAGATCAACACCACCAACGTCAAGAACCTCGGCGTGGCATGGGAATACCGCACCTACAGCGTGCGCGGCCTCGAGGCGACGCCCATCGTATCCGATGGCGTGATGTTCATCACCCTGCCGTGGAGCAAGGTGATCGCGCTCGACGCGAAAACCGGCAAGGAGATCTGGCAGTACGATCCGAAAGTGCCGGGCGCGACGGGGCGCTTCGCCTGCTGCGACGTCGTCAACCGCGGAGTCGCGCTGTGGAAGGGCGCGGTCTATGTCGGCACGCTCGACGGAAGGTTGATCAAGCTCGACGCCAAGACCGGCAAGGTGCTCTGGACCGTTGACACGGTGGAGAACCACGCCCACACCTACACGATCACCGGCGCGCCGCGCGTGTTCGACGGCCTTGTCGTCATCGGCAATGGCGGCGCCGAATATGACAGCCGCGGCTATGTCAGCGCGTTCGACGCGAACACGGGAAAGAAGGTCTGGCGCTTCCATGTCGTGCCGGGCGATCCTTCAAAGCCGCAGGAAAACGCCGCGCTCACCGCCGCGCTGAAGACGTGGGACACCACCGGAAAATACAAGTTCTGGAAGATCGGCGGCGGCGGCGCGCCATGGAATTCCATGGCCTACGATCCGCAACTCGATCTTGTCTATTTCGGCACCGGCAACGGCAATCCGTGGAACCG
>DATIVW010000372.1:0-2835 GCA_035465595.1 Rhizomicrobium sp.
GCCGATGCCGGTGGATTCCGGCACGACGAGAGTGAGCACCATCTGCGCGGCGATCGCGGCATCCACGGCGGAGCCGCCCGCACGCAGCATCTGAAGCCCCGCATCGGTCGCGAACGGGCTGTCGGTGACGATCATGTGCTTTCTGGCGACGGCCGGCGTATCCGCGCGGGCCGCACCGATGGCCAGCAATGATGCAAATACAGCGAAAACGATGCGGAAATTCATTCTGTTCTCTTTTCGATGAGGGAGCCGGAAGGTAGCGTCATCGCCATCGTGGGGGCTTGGCAAGACGCATATATTCACGGGAGCATTGCATGGACAAGGATTTCGCTGCGCCTGTCACACGGCGCGTGTTCGCCGCAACGGGACTCGTCGCAGGATTTACATTGGCAACCGGTCCGCTGAACGCCGCGGCGATCATCACCGATGCAAACGGGCTCGACGCGGGTGAAGTGAGCATTCCGGTTTCGGACGGAAAAATCCCCGGCTATCGCGCCAAGCCTTCCGGCAAGGCCAATCTGCCTGTGGTTCTCGTCGTGCAGGAAGTGTTCGGCGTGCATGAGCATATCCGAGACATCTGCCGCCGGTTCGCGCACCAGGGCTACTACGCGATCGCCCCGTCGCTCTACGCGCGCCAGGGCGATCCGGGCAAATACGACATGGATCACCTCAAAGAGCTGTTCTCCGACATCGTGTCCAAGGTGCCCGATGCGGAAGTGATGAGCGATCTGGATTCCGCGGTCGCATTCGCGTCCGGCGATGGCGGCGACGCATCGCAGCTGGGCATCACCGGCTTCTGCTGGGGCGGGCGTATCGTCTGGCTCTACGTTGCGCACAATCCGAAGGTGAAGGCCGGCGTCGCCTTTTACGGCGGGCTGCGTTCGCCGTCGCCCGTAAGCCCGTTGCGTCCCAAATATCCGCTCGATCTGGCTGCCGACATCAACGCGCCCGTGCTGGCCTTCTACGGCGGGCAGGACATGGGCATCAAAGTCGCCGACATCGAGGAGATGCGCAGTGCGCTGCATGGCGCGGGCAAGACGAACTTCAAGCTCGAACTCTTTCCCGATGCCCAGCACGGCTTCTTCGCCGACTACCGCCCATCCTATAACGAGAAGGATGCAAAGCAGGCCTGGAGCGAGATGCTGGCCTGGTTCAGGAAATACGTTTAGCGGACGAAAAACAAAAAAAGGCGCGGGGATCGTCCCGCGCCTTTATCAATTTGTCCGCCACCGGCTAGCGCACGAAGACGCGCACTTCGCTCGAAGAGATCGACGGGTCGGTGGACGAGGAAATCCCAAGTCGCGTGGCAGGAACGCCCATGTCGGTCATGGAGCGCATGACGTCTTGCGCATGGCGGCGCGCGCTGGATTGCGCCAGCTGCACCGACGAGGCGGTGCCGCGCGTCGGCGACACCGCGACAATGTCGAAGCCCGCGCCGGGACGCGCCTGCAGCGCCTGGCTCAGCGCCGTGTAGAGGATCTGCTGATACTGCACGTCCGGATGGTCGAAGCGGATGGTGACCAGCGCCGCGCCGCTGGGCATGGCGCCATAGCTTGCCGGAGCGGCGGTGGACGCGAGCATCGGCGCGCCGAGTTCAGAACCGTAAAGCTCGCCGTTCTTGATGGCGCTGGCCAACGTGGTGAGATTGGCGCGCTCATTGGCGACATAGGCCGTCTGGCGCTGCACGTCCTCGGAGATCTGGCGCATCAGCCGGTCGATGAGCACGACTGTCTGGTCGGTCTCGTCTTCCAGAACCGAAAGCTGGCGATGGTCTTCATCGACCGCGCCCGAGACGTTGTAAGTGGACTGGATGGTGTCCAGATCGAAATGCGCACGCGAGGCATCGCCTGAAACGCTGGTTCCGAGCGCATTGAGCGCGTTGATGTTGGTGGTCAGCTCATCGAGCGACGTCTGGGCCGAATTCCACTGCGCCACCAGCTCCGGATTGCCGCGCGTGGTGCCCATCTGAAGATGCGTTGTGATGCGCGCCTTGGTCTCATGATACGCGGACGCCGATGCGCCGGCCTGGCCGCGCAGATCGGCAAGCTGCTGGGCAGCAGCCGTGATCTTGTCCTGAAGGCCTGAAACGTCCGCGCGAAGCTGCGCCACCTTCTGGCCGACTGCGGTTCCGGTGTCGGTGCCGGGCTCGATCACAACCGGCGTGATCGACACATTGGGACCGGCGGCGACGCTGGCGCCGCTGCCCGGAAGCGTTCCAGGCATCGAAGACCCGCCGGCCGGTGCCGTGTCTGCCGACGGCAATGTTCCGGGCGCGGATGTGTCGGCGGCGGCGGATTGATCGCTACCGGAGTCGCTGCCGAACATGGCGTCATCGACGCTGCCGCAACTGGCCAGCCCGAGGGCCGCCGCTGCCAGGATAAGCGTCAAAACCCGCCGCGAGTCCGCCATTCTCAACATCTGTCTTGTCTCCGCTCGGGCGGTCTGACCGCCCCCCGGCGCTGATCGGCGCCCGAACGCATTGCCCCAGCCCTACCTCATTTGGATCGACAAGGCGGGCGATGCAGTCTTAACCACGCAATCAGGCCCCGACAAGGCCGCGCTGCAAAGCAGGCTGGGGGAAATTTCGTGGGCCGGACGGGGACTTGGCAGGTGTATCCCCGAAGCCGACTCGCGCCCGACCTCTCGGTTCGGGCCTGCGGCCTCATGCCCGGCCGATGGGTTCCATGGCGCCCCAAAGAGGGTTGCCATCGCGGTTTCCGCTGAATAGGTTGCGCGCCCTCGCGACATGCGCGCCCGTAGCTCAGCTGGATAGAGCACCAGACTACGAATCTGGGGGTCAGAGGTTCGAATCCTTTCGGGCGCGCCATTTCTGTC
>DATIVW010000373.1:0-5999 GCA_035465595.1 Rhizomicrobium sp.
GGATTGGCGCCCGGCGGATTTTATCGGCTTCATCATGGCAAACTTCGACAACAGCGGTTCGCGTCCCCTTGCGCAGGCTTCGGTCAAGGGCACGGTAAAATGGTTCAACGCTACAAAAGGCTATGGCTTCATCACGCTGGAGAGCGGCGATGATGCGTTCTGTCATGCATCTGCCCTGGCGGCCGCGGGACAGCAGAATGTCCCGCAAGGCTCCACCGTCGTGGTCGACCTTCAGGACTCTCCACGCGGTCTGCAGGTGACGACCGTGCACAGCGTCGACACGTCAACGGCGGATCCGACACCATCGCGCGGACCCGGCGGCGGTGGACGCGGCCGGTTCGGCGGCGGCGACCGTTTCGGCGGCGGCGATCGCTTCGGTGGCGGCGACAGGTTCGGTGGTGGCGACCGCTTTGGCGGTGGCGACCGTTTCGGTGGCGGTGACCGCTTTGGCGGTGGCGACCGGTTCGGCGGCGGCGGCGGCTTTCGCGATCGTGACAGCGGCCCGTCCGGCCCGATGGTCGAAGGCAAGGTGAAGTTCTTCAACGATCAGAAGGGCTTTGGCTTCGTGATGTCCGAACAGGGCGGACAGGACGTCTATTGCCATGCCAGCGCCTTGCGCCGGTCTGGCATCTCCGCCCTCAGCCCGGAACAGCGCATCCGCTATTCCACCCGCCAGGGGAACAAGGGCGTCGAAGTCGACCGGATCGAGCTTCTTTAAAAGGCCATCTAATTTTACAGCCCGCGGACCGCGCAATGGAGAATTGCGCGCTTTGCGGGCCTTTTCGCCTTGAATCGTAAGGAATTGGCCATATATAGCCCCGATCTATATCGAACCAATATAGATCGGATTTGGGGCTTATGGACGTTCGCACGATCTGCCTGGGCATACTCTCCCGTGGCGATGCCACCGGATACGAGATCAAGAAGCTGTTCGACGACGATGGCTATCAGCACTTCGTCGAGGCCAGCTTCGGCTCGATTTATCCCGCGTTGAGCAGGCTGACCCAGGAGGGTCTGGTCTCGGTGCGCGCCGAGTCCCAGGAGAAGCGTCCGGATCGCAAAGTCTATTCGATCACCGATGCAGGCCGGAGGGCCTTTCTTAACTCCCTGATGAAGCCGCTGCCCGAAGACCGGCACCGCTCACCCTTCGTTTTCGCGATGCTTTTCTCGCACTTGCTTCCCCATCCCCGTGTTGTGGAGATGCTGGATACCTATATCGAGCACAGCGAGACGAAGCTTGCGCAGCTGATGGAGCCGAAGCCGCAGCCGCAACTGGAGGGAGAGCGCTTCGCCATCGGCTTTGGACGCGCGGTCTACATCGCGATGGTCAACTACCTCCGCCAATACCGGGCAGAGCTGAAAGGTGACGCGGCCGAAGCCGCGGAGTGACAGGGGCTAAGACTACATGTTTCGCAATTTCATCGACGGACTTCGCAATTGGTGGGCGGCGCATCAGCCGGCCTTCTGGAGCCGTCTCAGCCCTGCCTATCGCTCGGCGCTGGTCATCCTCATCGTCGTAGTCCTCTGGATCGGTTCCGGCGTGTTCAGCGGATCGAAGAACAGCGGACAGGATGCGGAGGCAAAGACCAATGACACGCCGCGCGTCCAGGTGGCGCTGCTGCAGGAAGTCAGCCGCGACGCGACGATCACGGTGCGCGGCCGCACGCAGGCCCTGCACGCCGTCGATGTGAAGGCCGAAGTCGAAGGCGCCGTGCAGGCTCTTCATTTCGAGCGCGGCGATCACGTGAAGAAGGGCCAGGTGCTCTGCGAGATCAAGACCAACGACCGCGCCGCCAAGCTCGACCAGGCGCGGGCGATGGTGGCGCAGACTTCAAAGCAGCACGATGTCGACCTCGATCTGGCCAAGAACGGCTTCCGCTCCAAGATCCAGGTCGCGACCTCGCAGGCCCAGCTCGAGGCGGCGCGCGCCAGTCAGCGCTCGATGGAAATCCAGCTTGCCAACACCCGCATGACCGCGCCGTTCGACGGCATCGCGGACGACCGCTATGTCGATGTCGGCGACTACATGCGCGTGGGCGACAAATGCGCGCTCATCATCGCGCCGGAGCCCTTCCTGGCCATCGGAACGGTGTCCGAGCAGCAGGTCGGTCAGATCCATGCGGGCGATCCGGCAACGGCCACGCTGGTGACCGGCGAGACCGTGCAGGGCAAGGTGCGCTTCGTCGCGGCGAAAGCCGACGACACCACCCGCACCTTCCGCGTGGAAGTTGAGCTGCCCAATCCGGACGCGAAACTGCGCGACGGCGTGAGCGCCGACATCCACATCCCCGTGCGCCGCGTGATGGCGGCGAAGATTTCGCCCGGCATCCTGGTGCTCGATGACAATGGCGTCGTCGGCGTGCGCACGGTGGTGGCGGGCGTCGTCCGCTTCAAGCCGGTGCAAATCGTCTCCGACGGACCCGACGGCATGTGGATTTCCGGTCTGCCCAGCGGAACAACCGTCATCACCGTGGGACAAGAATTCGTCAACGATGGCGAACACGTTCTGTCCGTTCGCGCGGGAGCGAAAGCATGACGCGCATCGTCGATTGGGCGGTCAACAACACCCGTGTCGTCCTCGGCCTGCTGGCGGTCGTCATCATCGCCGGCATCGCGGCGTTCAACTCGATCCCCAAGGAAGCCGATCCGGACATACCGATCCCGGTGATCGCGGTGCAGATCCCCTATCCGGGCATCAGCCCGGAGGACAGCGAGCGTTTGCTCGTCAAGCCGATGGAGACCTATCTGCGCTCCATCCAGGGCCTGAAGGACATCACCGCGCGTGCCTATCAGGGCTTTGCCGTCATCATCCTGGAATTCGACGTCAACTTCGACAAGAACAAGGCGCTCGAAGACGTGCGCGCGCAGGTCGAAACCGCCCGCGCCGAGCTTCCCCAGGATGCCAAGCAGCCCATCGTCCAGGAATTCAACACCAGCCTCTTCCCCGTGATCACCGCGGCGCTCTACGGCAACGTGCCGGAGCGCACGCTGCTCAAGCTGGCACGCAATCTGAAGGATCAGATCAAGCAGATCCCGAGCGTGCTCGATGTTGATATCGGCGGCGAGCGGCAGGAAATGCTGGAGATCAATCCCGATCCGGCCAAGCTGGAAAGCTACGGCATTACCCAGCAGGAAATGTTCAATGCGATCACCAACAACAACCGGCTGATCGCGGCCGGCTCCATCGACACCGGTCATGGCAGCTTCGCCGTGAAGGTGCCCGGAGTCCTCGAAACCGCGCAGGACGTTCTCAACCTGCCGATCCGCTCGACGAACGATGCCACCATCACCTTGCAGGACGTGGCACAGGTCCATCCGACCTTCTACGATCCCACGACCTACGCGATGGTGAACGGCCAGCGCACGATTTCCATGGACGTGACCAAGCGCATCGGCGCCAACATCATCGCCAACAACGAAGCGGTGAAGGCTCTCATCAACAAGGCGGCGGAGTCCTGGCCCGCTGGTGTCCACGTCACCTACATGTTCGACGAGTCCAAGGACATTCGCGACCAGCTTGGCTCGCTTTCGGACTCCATCATCCTGGCCGTCGTTCTCGTGATGATCATCATCGTGGCGGCGTTGGGCCTGCGATCCGGCTTGCTCGTCGGAATCGCCATTCCGACGTCGTTCCTGATGAGTTTCATGGTGCTCAACGGCATCGGATACACGCTCAATTTCATGATCATGTTCGCGATGCTGCTGGCGGTCGGCATTCTGGTCGACGGCGCAATCATCGTTGTCGAATATGCGGACCGGAAGATGACCGAGGGCCACCCGCCCAAACTCGCCTTCGAGGAAGCGGCGTGGCGCATGTTCTGGCCGGTGGTCAGCGCCACCATGACCATGATCGGCGCATTCCTGCCGTTGCTCATGTGGCCGGGCGTGTCCGGCAAGTTCATGAGCTTCTTCCCCATCACGCTCATCATCGTGCTGGGCTCGTCCATGATCGTGGCGCTGATCTTCCTGCCGGTGCTCGGCGGAGTGTTCGGCAAGCCGCCGCCGCGCGACGAAGCGCATGAGAAGGCCATCGAGGCTTCGGAAACGGGCGACTGGCGCGAGATCGGCGGTGTTACCGGCTGGTATGCCCATCTGGCCGAGCGCCTGACGCGCTATCCCGGCCGCGTGATGGCGGGTGCCGGCGCGATCGTCGTCGCGGTGGTCGCACTGTTCGTCGTGTTCAACCACGGCGTCGAGTTCTTCGTGAACACCGATCCGGATTTCGCCAACGTTCTGGTTTCTGCGCGCGGCAATCTTTCGGCCAACGAAAAGCGCGATCTGGTGATGAAGGTAGAGCATATCGTTGCCGGCGTTGACGGCATCGACTCGATCTATGCGACATCCGGAGCGTCCAACCAGACCAGCAATCGCGATGGCGGCGTGCCGGTGGACAATATCGGCCGCATCACCGTTCAGCTGAAGGATTATCGCGAGCGCCGCAAGGGCACCGACATTCTCCAGACGGTCCGCGAGCGTACGGCAAATATCCCCGGCGTGCGTGTGGAAGTGCGCATCCCGCAGAACGGCCCGCCGACCGGCAAGGACGTGATGATCGACGTTTCGTCCGACGATTACGCGTCGCTTGCCACCGTCACTGCCGCCATCCGCAAGCATCTGGACACCTTGCCGGAGCTGCGCGACGTGGAAGACACGCGGCCGCTGCCCGGCATCGAGTGGGACCTGCAGATCGACCGCACCGTCGCCAGCCGGTTCGGCGCCAACGCGCAGACCATCGGCACGGCGGTGCAGCTTGTGACCAACGGCGTTCTGGTCGGCGAGTATCGTCCCGACGATTCCGATCAGCAGGTCGATATCCGCGTCCGCTATCCCCAGGATGCGCGCGGCATCCATGCGCTGGACAATGTGCGTATTCCCACGCCCAACGGCCTTGTTCCGGCCAGCACCTTCGTGAAGGTCGTGCCGGCGCAGCAGGTCAACTCCATCGAGCGCGTGGACGCGCATCGCGTCTATCACGTGCGCGCCAACATGAAGGCGCAGTGCACCGACAAGGTGAAGACCGAATGCGTGGCCAATCCGGTCCTGGCGAGCGCCGAAGTGGCGAAGCTGAAGGAATGGCTGCCCAAGCAGAACTTCCCCGCCAGCGTGTTCGTGAAGTTCAAGGGCGCTGATGAGGCGCAGAACGAGTCCGGCAGCTTCCTGATCGAAGCGGCGTTCCTGGCGCTGTTCCTGATCGGCATCGTGCTGCTGGCGCTGTTCAACAGCTTCTATCACACCGGCCTGATCCTCATCGCCGTGATCCTGGCGATGATCGGCTCGCTTCTGGGCATGGTGGTGATGGGCCAGTCGTTCTCGATCATCATGACCGGCACCGGCATGCTGGCGCTGGCCGGCATCGTGGTGAACCACAACATCGTGCTTATCGACACGTTCCATCGCCTGCGCGACGCGGGCATGGAGCCGATCGAGGCGGTCATCCGCTCCAGCGCCCAGCGCCTGCGCCCGGTGTTCCTGACCACCATCACCGCCATCGGCGGCCTGATCCCGATGATGGCGGCGGTCGAGATCAACTTCTGGACCCGCCAGGTGACGATCGGCGGGCCTAACGGATTGATGTGGGTTCAGCTCTCTACCGCCATCGTGTTCGGACTGGCGTTCTCCAAGATGATCACGCTGGGACTGGTGCCGGCGATGCTCGCGCTGCCTTATCGCTGGCGCGAACGGCGTGCGGCCAAGCGCGGGGAAACCTACACCCACGCGATCCCGGACAATGTGGTGCAGGCGATGAACCGCCGGCGCGCCGAACGCGAAGCGGCAGAATGACTAGTCCGCGATAGCGGGCGTGGCGCGCGCCACGCCCGGCGCGACATCCGGATCGTTCTCGACTTCCTTGAGCTTCTCGCGCGCGGCGGCGGCTTCCTTCTGCTTGTTCCACATCGACGCGTAATGGCCGTTGAGCGCCAGAAGCTGCGAATGGCGCCCGCGCTCGATGATCTCGCCGTGGTCGAGCACCAGTATTTCATCCGCATCCACGACCGTTG